>JAEUKM010000242.1 GCA_016793085.1 Rhodospirillaceae bacterium | reverse complement strand
TTGCCGATGAAATCGAATTCGAATTCACGCAGGACCAGCCGCATCAGGGGTTGGATAATCATGGCGGTGTCCCCTTAAATCGGCAGCGCGGTGCGCTTGCCGCTGCGGTACCACAGGATCAGCAGCGTGCGTGTGACAAGCGTGGTTGCGAACAATGACGTGAAAATCCCGATGGTCAGCGTGACGGCGAAGCCGCGGATGGGGCCTGAGCCTAAGAAGAACATCAGGAGGCCCGAAATCAACTGGGTGATGTTCGAGTCCAGAATGGCGGCGAAGGCCTGATTGAAGCCCGAGTTGAGCGAGTTAAGCAGCGTGCGCCCGGCTGCGAACTCTTCGCGCATACGCTCGTAAATCAAGACGTTGGAGTCGACCGACATGCCCAGCGTCAGCACGATGCCCGCAATGCCGGGCAGCGTCAGGGTGGCGCCGAGCGCCGTCATCACCGCCGTCAGGCTGATGACGTTGATGGCCATGGCGATCACGGCCAGCACACCAAAGCTGAAGTACGCCATCACCATGAACGCCGTGACCAGAAGGCCGCCGACGATGCTGGCGATCTGGCCGTCGCGGATGGAGTCAGCCCCCAGGCTGGGGCCGACCGAGCGTTCTTCCAGAATGATCAGTGGGGCGGGCAAGGCACCCGCGCGCAGCAGCAAGGCCAGATCCTGCGCCTGCTGAACGGTGAAGCTGCCCTCGATGTAGCCCGAGCCGCCGGTGATGGGGCTTTTGATGTTGGGCGCGCTGATAACCTTGTTGTCCAGCACGATCGCCAGGCGCTGATTGACGTTGGCCGAGGTGACCGCGCCGAAGCGGCGGGCGCCTGCCGTATCGAAGCGGAAGTTCACGATGGGCCGGCCTTCCTGGAAGCTGGCTTGCGCGTCGATCAGGCGTTCACCGCTTACTTCAACGCGGCGGCGTACGGCATAAACCTGCGGATCGTCCTTGCCGCCCGGCAGCAGCAGCGTGCCCGGGGGCATGTCGCGCGCGGGCGCGTTGGGGTTCACGCTGGGTTCCACCAAGTGGAAGTTCAACTTCGCCGTCTGGCCCAACAGCGCCTTGATGCGTTCCGGGTCATTCACGCCCGGCAGTTCGACGATGATGCGGTCGGCGCCCTGGCGCTGGATGTTGGGTTCGCTGGTGCCGAATTCGTCGACGCGGCGGCGGACGATTTCAATGCTCTGGTTCAAGGCCGAGTTTTCACGGTCTTTACGGACCTTCTCGGGATAGGAAATGTAAAGGCGGTTTTCTTCCTGGGTGGACACACTGACGTCCGGCGTCGTTTTCAGGATGGCCTCGCGCGCGGGCTTGATCTGCTCGGCGTCGTTGACGGTGACGAACACGCCTGTTTCATCGCCGCGCAAGTTGCGGAAGCCGATGCGCGGCTCGCGCAAGGCCGCGCGCACGCTTTCTTCCAGGTTGGCCACCTGTTCCTTGTTCACCGCCTGTAAATCGACTTCCAGCAGCAGATATGACCCGCCCTGCAAATCCAGGCCCAGCTCCATCGGGCGCACCCACTTCGGCACCCAGTCGGGAAGTGCCGCCATGGTCTCGCGGCTGAGCATGTTAGGGGCGCACAAAACGATGCTCATGATCGTGACGGCGATCACGAGGGCGAGCTTGGTGGCGGAGATGTACATCGGCGGTTCCGGTGTTCAGGCGTCGGCGGCGGCAGTCAGGCGTTTTGGCCTTACTTTGGCCTTACGGTGCGCCCGCGTCCTTCTTTTCGGGGTCTTTCTTGTCGCTGTCGTTGGCGGCGACGGGTTCGGTCTTGCTCAAGACCTGGGCGATCATGTCGCGCATGACGCGCACGCGCACGCCCTCGGCGATTTCAATCTGCAACTCGCGCTCGGCTTCCATGACTTTCGTAACCAGGCCGATGATGCCGCCGTTGGTAACCACACGGTCGCCGCGGCGCACGGCCTCCAGCATGGCGCGGTGCTCTTTCATTTTCTTCTGCTGCGGGCGGATGAGCAGGAAGTAAAACACCACGAAAATCAGCACCAGCGGGATCATGCTGGTCAAAAGGTTGGGTTCGGCGGCGGCGGAAGCGCCCTGGGCGAAGGCCGGGGACACGAACATGCGGGGGGTGGCTCCTTGTTGGCGCGCGGGCATTGATTTCGCGCGCGAAATTGGGCCGGCAGCGGGCTGCCGAAACCGGCGGACTATACTCAGGCAGGGGGGTATTGCAAACACTATCGGGGGCCTGCCGCAGCCCGGCGCCGCTTGGCCAGAAACGCCCTTTTTACGTTTTCGTACAATCTGTTAGGGTGCCGACCATGACCCGTAAAAAGAGCTCCAAAACCAGCACAGCGCACCCGCTTCACGCTGTTCTGACCCGGATCGCCGACGAACTGGCCCGGCTGGGCCCGGCGAAAGCCAAAACAGCGTCGCCTGCAGGCGCGGACGCCTTCGTCTGGCACCCGGACCGGGGAGACTTAAGCCCGGTAGCGGCCGTGAACCGGATTCCCCTGGCGCTGCTGAAAGGCATCGGGCGGCAGGCCGAAACCCTGCTGGCGAACACCCGCCGGCACGCCCAAGGGCTCCCCGCCAACAACGCACTGCTGTGGGGGGCGCGCGGTACCGGCAAGAGTTCACTGGTGAAAGCGGTGCACGCGGCGGTGAACGCCGAACGTCCGGCAAAGCAGAAACTAGGGTTGGTGGAAATCCACCGCGAGGACATCCCCACCCTGCCCGCGCTCCTGGCCCAACTGCGCACGAGCCCGCGCAAATTCATCCTGCTGTGCGACGATCTGTCGTTCGAGGCGCAAGACACCAGCTACAAGGCGCTGAAATCGGTGCTGGAGGGCGGGATCGAAGGCCGGCCGGAGAATGTGGTGTTTTACGCCACCTCCAACCGCCGCCACCTCATGGCCCGCGACATGATCGAGAACGAGCGCGCCACCGCCATTCACGGCGACGAGGCCATTCAAGAAAAAGTCTCGCTGTCCGACCGCTTCGGGCTGTGGCTAGGCTTCCACAACATCGATCAGGACACGTACCTGGACATGATCGCAAGCTATGCGGCCGCGCTGAAACTGCCGATGAGCCCAGCGGACTTACGCGTACGCGCCATAGAATGGCAAATGACGCGCGGCGGGCGCTCGGGCCGTGTCGCCTGGCAGTTCATTCAGGATGTGGCGGGCGAACTGGGCGTGAAGATCAGCCTGTAATATTTTTGGCGCATGCCCTTACAGGAAAACCGGTGCCCACTTTTCCGGGGCATGCGCTACGCTTCAACAATATCCCTATGCATGGGCGCCAAGAGCGCCAGCAGACGGTTCTGGGCGCGGAACGCCACCTTGTTCTTGTCCATGGCGTCCTGCAGCGCTTCGATCAGCGCGTTGAAGTCCTCCATCGTGATGCCAAGACCCCTGTGCACGCCCTTCATGTTGGCGCCGGTGTACTCGCACCCGCCGCCCAGCAACGAGCAGAACTGAATGGTCAACTGCTGACTGATGCGCTTGCGGTCCACGTTCGCGAAGAACGGACGCAGGCGCGCATCGGACATGTAATTGAGTTCCAGATCGTCGACGATGGCTTTGATGCCGTCGCGCCCGCCGAAGTCGGCCAGCGGATCAGCCGCCGCGCGCGCTGGGATCACGCGGGCGGCAGTCATGCACGCCATGGCGATCAGGAACCGTCGGCGTCCGTTGATGAGGCGCATATCTAGAATCCCACTTGCAGCGACAGGTAGGCAGCGTTCTGATTATCGCGGATGACCACGTTGCCGAGGCGCACATAGGCAACCGTGACCGAGATGTGTTTGTTCGGGAACCACGCCACGAACGCATCATACCAGTCGTCCTCGCGCGCCACAGCAGCGATGCGGTTGGTCTTCATGCGGTATTCGGCTCCCAGCACCCAATGACGGTTCAAGAGCACCGCCGCCGAGCCTTCCAGCATGGGCTTGTAATCGCCGGTGAAGCCCAAAATGCCGGTCTGGTTGGCCTTGGTGAAGCGCAGCGTGCCGTTGAGCAACAGACTCTCCGCCAGCAGCAGTTTCGTGGCGCTGACATAGAAATCCACGCCGTCGTTGCCGCCCGCGCCCAGCGTTCTTAGCAACGCGCCGCGATTGTTGTGCTTGTACTGCGCCCCAATGGCGAACTGCGGCAGCAACCGGTCCTGGTCCAGCACCGCATCGCCCGCGATTTTCACCTTCACGCCGATCACGTCCTGCGTGATGGTAAAGCCGCGCCCCAGGCCCAGCGCCGCACCTACATTTTCGGTATCGAACTCTTGCCGCGCCACGGAGAACTCAAAACGGTCATAGAGCCCCATGGCCGCGCCGTAGGTGTTCAAGTGAAAGTCCTGACTTTTGATGTGGGTAAAGTGCGCGTTGCCGCCGATCTGGTTATCGGTGCCGTACCCGCTGATCAGTGCCCAGGGCGTTAATCCGCCCCCGCCCGCACCCTCAAGCTGCGACACGCCGCCGGTCGCCAGCAGTTTGCCGCCGTACAAAGCATCGGTGGTGACGGGCGGTGCGGCAAGCTGCGCCAGCGCAGGCCCTGCGGCTGCCACCGCCAGGCCCATCACGACGGCCAGTTTCGTGCACACATGCCCCACTGATCCCACCACTCGCCCACGCGGGCCGGGTTAAACCCGGTTATTCTGTCCCAAGATGATCCAACGTCTATCTTAAGCTTACGTTGCAAGCGGCAGAATGCGCTGTCCCAGCAATCGCCCAAATGTGAGTGCGGGCGTGACCAGCATGCCGTTGGTGTAGGCATTGCCCGAGGTGGCCCCGGCCCCGATCACCTCGCCCACGGCGTAGAGATTGGGAATTGGTGCGCCGTCCTCGTCGGTCACGCGCAAGTGCTCGTCCACCGTCAGGCCGGCGAAGGAAATGATGGTCATGCCCTGCTGGGCCACGGCATAGAACGGCGGCTTGGCGATAGGTAAGGGCAAGTGCGTGCGCCCGAACACGTCGGCCCCTTTGGCCTGGCCTACATTGTAATTCGCGACCGACTGCACCAGGGCTTCGGGGCCAATGCTTGTAGCTTTGGCCAGGCCCGCCAGCGTATCGGCGCGGGTAAACATCGGGTGCGTGTTGAACAGACCCGGCAAACGATCCGGCGTCACGGACGGCAACAGCGGCGGGGCTTTGTCCAGAATCTCCTGATCGAAGATCAGCCACGAGCGCATGCCCGGCTGCTTCAGCAGCGCATGCTCGCGCGCGTCCACACTGGGGTGGTCCTCGCGCACGAAGCGCTCGCCTTTGCGGTTGACGATGATCTCCCACGGCTGGCGGCTGCGTGGGTCCGTCGCCGCACTGGCAAAAATGGGGCTGGGGAAATTGTTATCCAGCAGCACGGTCCCTGAGTTGCACAGGTATTTCTCTCCGCCGCGCACCACACCGCCCGCCGAAACACCCAACGCGATTCCCTTGCCCTGGCTGTACGGGTACGCCACGCGGGCATACAGCGGCACACCGTGCAGTTCCTCGAACATGGCAGGGTTGGAGGCGCACCCGCCCGAGGCCAGCACGACATTGCGGCCTTTATGCTCGGTGCGCGCACCCCAAGCATCCTCGGTGATGACGCCTGTCACTGCGCCATCGCTGCTTTGAGTCAGTTCAACCGCACCCGTGTGCATGAGTGCCGTGATCTTGCCCGCCGCCACGGCGGCTTCGGTCTTGGGCACCAGCACCTTCATGATGCTGCGCCCGCCCTCGGGGCCCCACAAATAGCGCGCCGTAGAGAAGGCTTCATGCGCGCCCTCGATGACGGGGTGGTTGTCGCGCGTGGTGAATCCGTTCTCCGCCAGCCAGTTGATGGTGGCCCCGGCGTTGTCGGCAAGAATCCGCGCCAGTACCGGGTCGCAGGTGCCGCGCGAAATACGCATGATGTCGGCGAAATGCGCATCGGCGCTGTCGGCAATGCTTTTGGCCTCCTGGAATACGGTGCCCGCACCCGCGATCTGGCCCGCCGACCGGTCCAAGGTGCCGCCCAGCACGCCGGATTTCTCGATCAGCAGAACGCGGGCGCCGCGCTCGGCGGCAAAGATGGCTGTAGGCAGTCCCGCCGTGCCGCCGCCGATGACGATCACATCCCACCCGTCGGTGGCGCGCGCGGACCGTGCCCCGATCATCAACGCGCCCGCGGCTAGGCCGGCGCTTTTCAGAAACGTGCGTTTGCTGATGTGCCTGATCATGGCCTAGGCCGGGTCCAGGTATTTCATCGGGTCGAGGGACTGCGTGCCCTTGCGCACCTCGAAGTGCAGTTGCGGCGAGTCCACGTTGCCGGTACGCCCGACAGTGGAGATCACCTGCCCGCGCTGCACCTGATCGCCACGCTGTACGAGTAATTTGTCGTTATGGGCATATGCGGTAATCCAACCGTCGGCATGCTTGATCAGCAGCAGATTGCCGAACCCTTTGAGTTCGTTGCCCGCATAGGCCACGACACCGTTGTCGGCGGCGCGGACCTCGGCCCCGGCGGATGCCGCGATATTGATACCATCGTTGTGCAGGCCTTTGCCCGACGGCCCGAAGCCCGAGATGATTTTGCCCTTGATGGGCCACGCCAGCTTGGCCGCGGCACGCGGCGGCGGCTGGGTCAGGGGCTTGGGATCTTCGGGCGCGAGTGTTTGCGGCAAGGCGGCCTGCTGCTGCGCGGGCGGTGGGGCTTGCGGTGCGGTGTTGAGTTCAGGCGGCAATTCCTGCTGCGCCACAGGTGTCGGTGGGAACTGCTCCTGCCCCGGCGGGGGAGCCAGTTGTTCTTTCACAATCGGCGTATTGCGCGGAGCCGAACCCGGCGGCACCGACACGTTCACCGGCGGCAGGTCGGCGGATGGGACCGGCGCGGCAGCGGCCTGGAACGGATCGGGGATCCATAAGGTTTTGCCCAACACCACCACGTAGGGTGCCGCCAGGTCATTGGCTTCGGCGATCAGGCGCATTTCCACTCCGTACTGGCGCGCGATCTTGGACAGCGTATCGCCCGCCGGGATGGTATGCGTGCGCGCGGGGTCGAGGATCAACTGCTGGCCGACGCGCAGTTCGTAAGGTGCTTGGAGGCCATTGCGCGAAATGATGGCGCGGGTGGGCACGTTGTAGCGCCGCGAGATGGTGTAGAGCGTATCGCCCGATTGCACGGTGACGGTGCGGCTGCGGCCCGCATCCCACAAAAATCCGCCGACGTAATCGGCGGGCGGGTTGAACTCGGGCGCGCACGCGGCCAATCCGGCCGCAAAACACAGGCTTAAGGCAAAACGCTGGTACAGGTTCATGGACCTACTATAGCGTGATTTTCCGGTGCGCGCATTACGAACGCTTCAGGGGCCCCGGACCCCCTACTCCGGCACGCCCGAGACCAGGGGGACGAAGCGCACCGGAAACAACCGTTCGCTGTGATAGCGCGGGCCATCCTTGCGCACGCGGATGACCTCTTGGTTCAAGCCGCCGGCATCGCCCACGGGCAGCACCAGTATGCCGCCTTTGTCGGACAGTTGCGCCACCAGATCGGGCGGCACCAGCGAGGCCGCCGCCGTCACAAGGATGCGGTCGAACGGCGCCTGGGCGGGCCAGCCCTTATAGCCGTCGCCGCTCATACTTGTGATGTTGCGGATGCCGAGCTTGGCGAAACGCTTTTCGGCCTGGGCCAGCAAGTCGCGGTGCCGTTCGATGGTGTAGACCCGGCGGCACAACTTGGCCAGCACGGCGGCCTGATAGCCGCTGCCCGTACCCACCTCCAGCACCTTGTGCCGCTCGCCGATCTCAAGGGCCTGCGTCATCAACCCCACCACCAACGGCTGG
>JAEUKM010000233.1 GCA_016793085.1 Rhodospirillaceae bacterium | reverse complement strand
GCGCTGCAACAGCGTGCGGCCGTCGGCGCCGTGGGCGGGGTAGCAGGCCTCGCCGATCCAGGCCGTCACGTCAATCGCGCTGCCCTCGACACTGACGGGCTCGTTGAAGGATTCCAGAATGCGCGCGACCGCGGGGTTGGGCTCGGTGCTGACCGTGCTGGGCAGAAGCAGGGCGAACATGCTGCTGGAATGCCGCGCGATCATATCCGAGGTCTTGACGATGGTTTTTAAGTTCTCGCCGATCTTGGCGATCAGCTTTTCGCCGGTATCGTGGCCCAGCGTGTTGTTGATCTCGGAGAAGCGACCGATCTGCACCAGATAGACGCTGAACGGCGCGTTGCTTTGCGAAGCGCTTTTAATGGCTTCTTCCAGGCGGCGCTCGAACGCCAAGCGGTTGGGCAGGCCCGTGCCCGGATCGTGCAACGATTGGTACTCGATGGTGGCCTCGCGTTCGGCGATGCCTTCCATCATCTGGTTGAAGGTTTCCGACAAACGGCCGATTTCGTCCTGCTGGGCCAGCACCACCTTTTCCTTGTAGTCGCCGCCCTGGATGCGGCGGGCCGCGGCATCCAGAACGCGGATGGGCTTGGCGACGCTGCCGGCGATGGCGTAGGAGCCGATGAGGGTGAGGATTAGGGTGCCCGCCGCCAGCGCGATCAGGGTCAGGAACAACTGCTCGAAGGGTTTCAGAGACGCATCTAGCGAATACTGGATCACCGCGTCGACCTTGGGGCTGCCGGGCGGTGTCGACAGGGTGGCGATCAGGCCCACGAAGTCCTGGCCGTCCAGCTTCATGGTGCGCGGGGTTTTATCGTCCGTGGCGCCGATCTCTTTCAGGAAGCCCATCAGGGGCGCGGTCAGTTCGGGCTTCAGCGTCGTGGTGTGGGGAATCCACCGGCCTTGCGCAGCGTCTTCGCGCGCGAAGGTGATTTCCAGCGGCACCGTGAACTTGCGTACAAGGTCGCCCACGTAGACACGGTCGATCTCGATACCGATGACAAGCGAGGCGATGGTAACCGGCGCGCGGATGGGGATCACGACGGTCTGATAAACCTGCTCGTCCATTGCCGTGATGTAGACAGCGCGGCCCTGGTCGTCGGCTTCGGTGATGATCTCGGGGAACGGAAACATGGCGTCGTCCGAACCCATGGTGACAATGTTGCCGGTGGCCGCCGCATCGGCTGCCGAGCCGGTGTCGCCGATGATCTTGTTGTCCAGGTCCACCAGGATAACGCGGTCGGCCTTGATGCGGTCGCCGAGATTGTTGATGGCCGACATGATGGTCGGCCGGTCGTTGGTGGCCACGGCTTGGCGGAAGCCGAAGTCGGACGCCAGGATTTCAGAGCCCTCGGCCAGCGCGGTCGTGGTGGTCTCCACGTCGTTCAGGAACACGGTATAGGCCTTGGCCAACTGGTTGCTGGCTTCGTCCAGAATGCTGCTGCGCACGTTGTTCTGCACAGCCAGATACGACACGGCCTGCACCACGGCAAACAGGGCCGCGAAGAACAGAACAAGCTTGGTCTGGAATTTCTTGAACACGGGTGCGCGTCTTGCTGGCTAGTAGTCGGTTTCGTCTTTGGCGCCGGGCTTTTTCTGCTTGCGCTCGCGCTTCATGGCGACGGCGGCCTTGAACGCGGCGGTGCCGTCGGCGGCCACGGTCATGTCGGTGGACTGCGCGGATGCTGCTTTCTGGTTGGGGTGCCAGACCTTTACTGCGTAAGCGCCCGCCGGCAGGTTGCTTAAGTTCACCTGGCCCTTCTCGTCGGTCTTGGCATAGTAGGGGGTCGGCACCACGTAAATGTAGGCCAGCATGTTGTCGTGGATGTTGCAGCCCAGCGCCACCACGCCTTCCTTGTCGAAGGTGACGATCTGCGTTTCCGTGCCGCCGAACAGTTTGAGTTCGAAGGGCTTGGCCGCCGAGAACGAGTAAACGTGATGGCGGAAGGAATCCCGGTTGGGGAATTCAACCGCCGTGCCCACCTGTACCGGCAGGACAAAAGGGTTGAATTGCTGGTTCTCCTGGATCATCAGCGCTTTGCCGGTCTTGGCCGCGCCGGTGACCGCGCCCGAGACTGGAACAGCGAAAACGACCGCATCGGTCACGGCTGCGCCGTCCTCGGTGGTGACTGTTGCCGCAATTGTTCCCGCCCTGGCCGCCGTGACCGAAGCCAAAGACAACGCCAGCACACCGAAGCCATACCCCCAACGCACCATAAACGCCCCTTTTTCGCACCCCATGGCCGCCCGGCCTTACCACGGCCGGAGGCTGTTATTTTAACGCTTTGGGCCATTCGCCCTCGCCCCGCCGGTGCACATTATATATGTTAGCCGCGCCGTGCCATGGGGCGCGTTTTTCTGAATAATATCGAGTAATATCATAATGTTAAAACGTGTCGTGGTGATCGGCGCCCTGGCCGGCACAATCTGTGGGCAAGGCCTGGCCGCCGAGGCGTTGCCCGAGATTTTGGTCACTACCCGGGCGCTGAAACCCTCGGCCAGCGAACCTGCTTACAACACTACGGTTTTGGGCGGTGATGCCCTGCGATTTTCAGCCGGTGCGCGCCTGGACGATGTCCTGCGCGCGGTGCCAGGTTTCGGGCTGTTCCGCCGCCAATCCAGCCGGGCCGCGCACCCCACCACGCAAGGGGTGACGTTGCGTGGCTTGGGGCCCAGCGGGGCCGGACGCACGCTGGTGCTACTGGACGGCATTCCACAGAACGATGCGTTCGGCGGCTGGGTGGATTGGAGCCGCATTCCCACCGCCTCCTTAAGCGAGGCAGCCGTTACGCGCGGCGGCGGGGCGGGCCCCTGGGGCAACGCCGCGCTCGCGGGCGTGGTGCGGCTGCAAAGTGCCGGGGTCGACCGCGATGGCGGCGATCTGGAATTTTCCGCTGGTCCCCGCGACACCTTTGAGGGCACCGCAAGCGTGCAGGCCGCGGGCGATGCGTTCGCCGTTCATGGTCTTGTGCATGGGCACCGCACCGCCGGCGCGTTCCTGATCCGTGAGGACCAGCGCGGCAGCATCGACCGCCGTGCGGCAGATGAGGGTGGCGTGGTCGAAGCGGGCGCGCGCTACGCCCTTAACGATGCCACGGTTGTGCGGGCTGTGGGGCGATACTCCGAAAGCACGTTCATCAACGGTATCGACATCGCCGAATCCAAAACGCGCGTCACCGACGGCGCGCTGTCGGTTCTTCACGATACGGGCGGGCCGACATCGTGGGAGGCCAACGTCTATGCCCGCGACCAGGCCTTCCGCGCCGTATTCGCGGCTGTCAACGCCACGCGCACCACGGCCACGCCGTCGCTCGATCAGTTCGCGGTGCCGGCCACGGCGGTGGGCGGCAACGTGATTGTGCGCACTCGCATCGATGACAGCCTGTCGCTGGATGCGGGGGGCGATATCCGTTCGGTCGAGGGCGACACCAATGAGAACTTCCAGAACCAGGGCGCCGGCTTCACGCGCGTGCGCCGCGCGGGCGGCGAACAACTGCTGGCCGGGGCTTTCACCGAACTGAACTGGCAGCCCACATCCGTCGTCCTGGCGACCGTGGGCGGGCGGGTAGACGCCTGGCGTCAATCCGATGGTTTGCGGCGCGAAAGCGTGCTGCAAACAGGCGCCATCGTGCGCGATGACCGCTTTGCCGCGCGCGATGAGTCCGTGGGAACGGTGCGTGGCGCGCTGAAGTATCAGGCAACGCCGAAGTTGAACCTTAAAGCCTCGGGCTACACCGGTTTCAGGCTACCCACCCTGAACGAGCTTTACCGGCCCTTCCGTGTGGGCAACGACATCACCGAGGCCAATCCGGGCTTGGGCATCGAGAAGTTGGTGGGGTTCGACTTTGGCTTTGACTGGTCAGCGTCGGATGCCGTGCAACTGAGTGCTACGTATTTCCACGCGGTGCTAAAGAACGCCGTGACCAATGTGACCGTGCAGACGACGCCGGGCCTCAATGCGCAATTGGGCGTGACCGTGCCCGCGGGCGGTGTGCTGCGCCAGCGCCGGAACATCGACCGCATCGCGGCAAACGGCGTTGAGGCCTCGGCCGCCGCGCAATTCGCGCCCACGCTTCAAGCCTCGTTCAGCTATCTCTATACCGCACCCAAGGTGTCGCGGAGCCCGCAGCAGCCGTCGCTGGAAGGCTTGCGCCTGGCCCAGGTGCCGCGCCATCAGGCCACGGCGGGCTTACGCTGGGCCGCGACCGAGCGGCTTTTGATCGCCGGGCAGGCGCGCGGCGCCACCAAGCAGTTTGACGACGACCAGAATCAGCGGACATTGCGTGGCTATGTTGTCGCTGATGCTACAATATCCTTCGCGTTGACGGACAAAACCCAAGCTTTTGTGTCCGCCGAGAACATCTTCGACCGCATGGTCGAGGCTGGGCGTTCGGCTGACGGAATTGTCTCGGTCGCAACGCCGCGCACGGCGCGTTTAGGTTTGCGCACGCGCTTTTAGGCCGCGTATCTTTCCGCCTTCAGATCGGGGAGGGGGCGGCGTGGACGATCAGCAGGTTTTAGGCCCGGCGTATTTAGCGGTGGCGCTGCAACTGACGGTCGCGGCGGTGAACCGCTGCCCCGACCGCGAAAGCGCGCGTGTCCGCATCAGTGCGTCGCTGGCCCACATCGCCGAAAAGGTGCGCGGCACGAAGCACTGGCTGGGGCCGAGTTTGAAACTGGTGGTGCTGCCGGAGTATTTCCTCACCAGCTATCCGCAGACGGAAACCATCGCCGCCTGGGCCGACAAGGCGGCCCTGGACATCAACGGCCCCGAGTACGAAGCCCTGGGCAAGATCGCGCAGGATAACGGCGTGTTTCTGGCGGGCAACGCCTACGAAACCGATGCGCACTTTCCTGGCTACTATTTTCAGGCCTGCTTTCTCATCGACCCGGCGGGCAAGGTGGTGCTGCGCTACCGGCGGCTTAATTCCATGTTCGCGCCGACGCCCCACGATGTGTGGGACAAATACGTCGGCATCTACGGCCCCGAAGCGATTTTCCCGGTGGCCGACACGGCCATTGGAAAAATCGGCGCCATCGCCTCCGAGGAAATCCTCTACCCCGAAATCGCGCGCTGCCTGGCCATGCGCGGCGCCGAGGTATTGGTGCATCCCACCAGCGAGGCGGGCAGCGCCAAGCAGACGGTGAAGGACGTGGCCAAGCTGGCTCGCGCCATCGAGAACATGGCCTACGTGGTCTCGGCCAACACCGGCGGGCTGTACGACACAGATCTGGCCCAGGACGCAGGCAACGGTTGCTCACGCATTATCGACCATCGCGGGACAATATTGAGGGAAGCTGGCTGGGGTGAAACCAGTAACGCCTGGGCCGAGATCGATCTCCACGCGCTACGGCGCGAGCGGCGCAAACCCGGCATGAACAATTACCTCACCCGCTTACGCAACGAGGCCTTTGCACCCACGTATGCGCAAGTTTCGGTGCAGCCCGCCAACGCGCTGCTGAATGCCGACGGGTCCTTGAAAACGCCCGAACGCGCCCATTTCGCCGAGGCCCAGGCGCGCATCCTGGAGCGTCTCACCCGCCAGGGGCTGATCTAGCCAGCCAACCCGGCCCCGATTCGCCCAAACATGCCGAAAAGGAGATGGTTAACGCCCCAAAAGGCCAGCATTTGTGCGGTTTTTTGGGCGTCTTGCGGGGGCTTGGCGCTCCCATGATATGGTCGGCCGACGGCCAAGAAATGGCGGTTGGATATAGAGCGAGCGACCATGGAAAGCATGGACCACGATCAGGCGATGGCCCTTCTGGGCCTGTCCGGGCCCGTTGAACCCGACGACATCGAGGCGAAATACGCCGAACGCCGGCGCCTTTTGGAGCGCCGCTGGGTTACCTCACATTCCGAAGCCGAAAAGCGCGTGCTGGAAGCGCAGATGCGCGAGTTAGATGCCGCGCGCGACGCCGCCCTGACACAAGGTGCGATCACCACGGTACCCGCGGGCTCGCGGCTGGATTTCAAACCGGGCACGGTGCTGGCTGATCGTTATGTGGTGCGCGGGCGCTTGGGCTTCGGGCCGCGCGGCGCGGTGTTCCGCGCGCTCGACCTCACCTGGGGCAAGGACGTGGCGGTGAAGGTGATCGCGCCGCAATTGCTGCTGGTGCCGGGCCAGGCCAAGCGTGTCATCGACACCGTTCAGCCCGTCATCGGCTTTGCCCATTCAGGCATCGTCAATGTCTACGCCGCCGTGAAAGCGGGTGGGCACACGCTGATCGTCATGGAACTGGTCGAGGGCCGCACGCTGGCCCAGCGCGATGTGCCGCTGGCGTGGTCGCAGCCTAAAAGTGCGCCCGAGATTCTGCGCTTGCTGGATCAGATCAGCGCAGCACTTTCTTATGCCGAAAAGAAAACGCCGCACCTGAACCTGACGCCGCATAACGTGATGCTGACGAATGGGCAAACCGCCAAGCTCAGCGACTTCACCCTGAACGCGGCGCTGCCGGTGCTGGCGGGGGCGGCGGCCACGCAGGCCGAGGATCATTCCTTCATCGCGCCCGAGGTGCACGCGGCCCTGCGCGCCGATACGTCCGACTTGTCCGGCGTGGGCGCGCAAGCCGATCAATACAGTCTCGCGGCCCTGGCTTACTTTGTCGCCACGGGGGCGGCCCCGGTGACGGGCCGCAAATCTCTGGGCGCGATGCGGTCCGACTTGCCCGCGCACTTTGTCGCCGCCGTCGAACGCGCCCTGGCGCTGGCGCCCGAAGCACGCTTCGCCACGACGCAGGATTTCCTGGCGGCAGCCGCCAGCCCCGCGCGCCGCGTGAAGAACATTCCGGCGCGCATTGTCGCGGCCACCGCCGTGCTGGGCTTCATCGCCGCCGTTGCCCTGGGCTTGCAATCGGCCAACGAAACTTTGCTGGGCCCCGTGGCCGAATGGCTGCCGGGCGGCCAGGCGCGCGCCTCGGCCCGCGTGCAGGCGCAAGGGCTTCAGGCGCGCGTGACCGAACTGCGCGCCACCCTCACCAATGCCCAGAGCGCGATGCAGCGCCGCGCCATGGATGCGCGCATGACGCTCAGCACCGTCGAGCAGCTTTCGGCCGCACCCGACCCGACGCAAACCGCCGTCAGTCTGGACGATGCCCGCCGCAGTGCCGAGATGATGCGGGCACTTTCGGATATGGTTACCCCCCGCGTGTTCAATGGGCCCGATGTCTTGAACGCCTACAATCTGATGGGCCTCAGCGAAGAGCACATCCAGCGCGGGCGTTACGAAGAAGCCATCGCCGTTTTGGCCAACGTGGAAACCGTGCTGTCGGCCAAGCTGCGCGATCTGCGTCAGGCCGAACTGTTGATCGAGCAGCAATACGGCATGGCGCTGCCGCCCTTGGCGGTGAACACGAACGATGCCGACCTGGCCGCAGACCTGAAGCGCAAATGGCTGGCCATGACCGAGCAGCGCCGCCATTTCGCCGAGGACATCGAAAGCGGCCTGACGCTGGTGCCCGCAGGCGCGTTCGCCATGGGCGATACGGTCGGCAACGGGGCCAAGTCCGAATTGCCGGTACGCAGCGTGAAGGTGGATGCCTTCAAGATCGGCCGCTATGAGGTGACGCGCGGCGAATACAACGCCTGTGTCGCCGACGGCGCCTGCGCGCCCGAGCGCAAACTGCCGTTCCAAAGTGTTGGTGATGACCTGCCGGTGACGGGCGTGAGCTGGCTGGACGCGCAAAAGTATGTGGACTGGCTGCGCATCAAGACCGGCGAAGACTACCGGCTGCCGTCGGAAGCCGAATGGGAATACGCCGCCCGCGCGGGTGCTGTTGGCGCCTATGCCTGGGGCGAACAGGTGGGGCGCAATGCCGCCAACTGTCTGGACTGCGGCAGCGCTTGGGACGGGGCGGGGCCGGCCCCTGTGGGCTCGTTTAAGGCCAACGCCTTCGGCCTGTTCGATATGACCGGCAACGCCTGGGAATGGACGGCCGATTGCTGGTACCGCGATTACACCTCGGCGCCCGACACGGCTGTGGCGCGCGACGGCGGCACGGCGTGCGAGAAGCGCGTGTTGCGCGGCGGCTCGTGGGACAACGCGGCCTGGCTCGCGCGCAATAGTTACCGCGCCTTTGCGCCCGCCAACACCAAGCACGAACTCTACGGTTTCAGGATCGCCAAATCGGTGGAGTAGGCCGTATCCCGGCGCTCAAACAAAAACCCCGCCGTCTCCGGCGGGGTTTTGCATTTCGGTAAGCTATCAATTACTCGCCGGCTTTCTTTTCCGGCTGGATCTTCTTCTTGAAGTAGGTCCAGCTGGTTTCGTTCGGGCGGGTGTCGTCCGTCGGCGGCGGCATGTTGTAGTCAGGATAGTTCTTGGCGATCTCGTCCTTCATGCGCTGGGGCATGTCGTCGTGCTTTCTCAGCATGCGCCCGCCGGTCGAGACGTAAAACAGGCCCTCGCGGCCGTTCATTTCCATCCACGGCAGCCATGAGGACATGCGCTGCCAAGCCACCTG
>JAEUKM010000175.1 GCA_016793085.1 Rhodospirillaceae bacterium | reverse complement strand
CAATATGTCGCGCCCCGCTGTCTCAGCCACCGAGTTTTCCAAAAACTTCGGGCGCTACCAGGATCAAGCCTTAAGCGGAGAGCCGGTCCGCGTGACCAGCCATGGCCGCGTCATTGGCGGCTTTATTTCGGAAGCCGATCTTCAGCATTTTGAGCGCCTCAAGCGGCGCGAGCGGCAAGTCCTCGTGGTCGGCGCTTTGCCGGATGATGTCCTGGCGGATATTGCCGCGGCTGAGTACGGCGCCGAGCCCAAATGAGTTTTCCGGTCCCGAGGCCGGGACTCGTCATTCGGTACAGTTTCCTATGGAGCCACGAGCGCGCAAAGGGTGCAGAGGAAGCATCCAAGGACAGGCCATGCGCAATCGTTGTCGCCGTCCGTAAGACCGAACAGGACGATCTGCGCGTCATCGTGGCACCCATAACGCACCAGTCTCCACCAGATCCGAAAGCCTCTGTCGAAATTCCGGCCCATGTGTGCCGGGCGCTGGGCCTGGATGGCGAACAGCAGTGGTTGCGTACCGAGGAACTCAACAGCTTCGCGTGGCCCGGTTTTGACTTACGGCCGATCCCCGGTACGCAAGGGCGCTACGACTACGGAATGCTGCCGCAAGAACTTTTCGAGAAACTCAAGCAGGCCATTCTTGCGCGCGACACGGCGCAACGTCGCAAAATCACACCGCGCGACTGACGCCCTTATTTACCCGTACCGCTTCTCGATCAGCGCCATCAGTGCGCGTTGCGCATAGGCTTCGCCGCCTTCGGGGCGGCCGGGGCGGCTTGAACGGTTCCAGGCGTAAAGATCGAAGTGCACCCACGATATGTTGGGCTCGATGAATTCCTTCAGGAACAGCGCGGCCGTAATGGCTCCGGCGAAGGGAGAATCGCCCGCGTTGTTGATGTCGGCCACTTTGCTGTCCAGCATTTTCCGGTAGGGCGCCCAGAGTGGAAGTCTCCACACCGGGTCGAAGGTATCGGCACTGGCCTGCATCATGTCGGCGGCGAGTGTTTCATCGTCGGTGAACATGGCGGGCAGGTCGGGGCCCAGCGCCGTGCGCGCCGCCCCCGTTAATGTGGCGCAGTCGATGAGGAGGTCGGGTTTCTCGGAACAAGCGTCCGTCAGCGCATCGGCCAGCACCAATCTGCCTTCGGCGTCGGTGTTGCCGATTTCCACCGTGATGCCCTTGCGCGTGTTCAAGACATCGCTGGGCCGGAAGGCGTTGGCCGACACCGCGTTCTCGGCGGCCGGGATCAGCACGCGCAGGCGCACCGGCAGCTTCGCCGCCATAATGGCCTGGGCCAGGCCCAGCACGGTGGCCGCACCGCCCATGTCTTTCTTCATCAGCGCCATGGAACTCGCGGGTTTCAGGTCCAGCCCGCCGGTGTCGAAGCAAATGCCTTTGCCCACCAATGTCACTTTGGGATGCGCAGCGTTGCCCCAAACCAGATCCAAAAGGCGCGGTGCGACAGAGCTTGCGCGCCCCACGGCGTGGATCATCGGGTAGTTCTGCGCCAGCAAATCCTCGCCCACAATCTCGCGCACCGTGGCGTCGAACGCTTTGCCCACGGCCTTCACGGCATCGCCCAGGTGAGACGGCATCATGTCGGCGGGCGCGGTGTTGACGAGATCGCGCGTCAGAACGGCCGCAGTCACGCGGCGCTCAATGCTCTCTTTATCTACACCCGCAGGCCACACCAACTTGGCCAAGGGTTTGTCGCCGTTTTCGCCGTTGGTTTTTTTGTAGCGGGTGAAGTTGTAAGCCCCCAGCGCCCAGGCCAGCGCCGCCCAAGCGGGCAGTCCGGGGGCCAGTTTGTCGCTCGCCCCCACAACGGCAGAGAGCGTGTAGGTACGCGGCGGCAAAGACTTGGCGAGATTGCCGAAAGCCCAGGGGTCGTCGCCCTTGCCCAGGCCCACCACGACCCCGGCGAGGCCACCATCAGCCATGGGCAGTACGGCCACGGCGCCTGCATCGGCCTTGAAAGCCGTGGAGGTCAGCCATTGCTGTTCCGAAACCGGCCGCGTTGCGGCCCACTCGGTCAGTTTGGGCGATGAAACGGCGTAAAGCGGAAGGGCGGAGGCTGCGTCGGCGGTGAGAACAAGATGTGTGGTCATAAAAGTATTTATCGCGGTCCGGATGCGGGCGCGCCCGATGTCGATTGTCCTGGCGGCGCTTGCCCGGACGTCTGCCCTGAGGTGGGTGGCGCCGGTGCGTTCACCGCAACGGGCGGCCGCGCGGCCGCGGCCGAGGATAATCGCATAAGTCCCTGGGAAAGATAATAGCGCACCGCACCCGCCTGGATGGGCACGCCCCCGGTGCGCACCGACAGCGCCTTGTCCATCAGTTTGCCGCGCGCATGCCCCGCCTCGAACAGGCTTTTGTTGCGTTCGTGCCAGACGGCGCGGGCAATGCCGAAGCCGAAGTCGTTGTCGAAATCCTCGCGCGAGACCAGTTCCATGCCCACATCCAGTGTCGCGATATCCGGGTGCTGGCCGTAGCTGTTGGCCGGAATCTTGCCCGCCGTGTAGAAGGGGAACGCCTGCGTCAGTTTTTCGGCGGTGGGCCCGGCAATGGGCACCAGGGTGAACTCGGCGGTGCGCGCGAAGTCCTGCAGCGCCAGCACCGGCGCGCCGCTCACCAGCATCATGGCGTCGATCTTGTTGGCTTTTAGGGCTGCCGTGGCCTGGGTGATGTTCAGGGTCTGCATGTTGACGCTTGAGGAGCGCACGCCGTAGGCCGCCAGCAACGCCTTCACGGTGAAGCGCGTGCCGCCGCCTTGCGCATCCACCGCCAGCTTTTTCCCCGTCAGGTCCTTGAGGCCCGCAATCTTCACGCCCTTGCGCGCGATGAGGTGAATGGAGGCCGGGTACAGCCGTGAAATCACGCGCAGGCGCGTCATGGGCTCCTGGCCCTGAAAGTCGCCGAGGCCGGCGTAGGCCCAATAGGCCACGTCGGATTGTGCGAGCGCGATGTCGATATCGCCGCGCATCAGCGCCTGCAGGTTCGACCACGTGCCTTCGGTGGACAGCGCGTTGGCGATCAGGCCCGGCACGCCGCAGTTGCCGCCCTTGTCGCAGTCGCGCGAGCCGGGCGGGTTCGAGATGGCGTTGCCCACCAGCCCGCCGAAGGGGAATTCCGTGGTGTCGATGGGCCCGGTGCCGATGCGCACCACCTTCACATCCTGGGCCGGGGCGCTATATGGAGCCAACAAGGCAAACGCCGCCAGCGCCACACACACCAGACCCAGCGGCCGGAACCGGCCGGGGGTGTGGGAAAGTGCGGTTGAACGTGTCACGGCAAACGACTTTTGATGTACGGCGGCGGGCCTTCAGGGTCCGCGCTTTGGTTGCAGGGCGAGGCGGCGGTTGTCTTCACCGTTCCTAACACAGACATGCGGCCGATGAAGGTTTTTGCGCCTCAAAAGAGCGTGTAACATTGTGTCTAGTGCCGTGTTGGCGATAGAAGTGTCAAGCCACTCGTGTCAAGCCACAGGCTGGTGAAATCGCTGACACGACACAGTGCTCAGCCTATAACGGCACACACGCTGTCCTGGTTGCAGACCGCGCCGCCGGGAAATCAGAATCTCTCATCTTTGGGTTTAGGACCGTCTCATGCTCGATATCCGCCAAATTCCCGTCCTCAGCGATAATTACGTCTACCTGGTGCGCGAGCCCGCCTCGGGCGCCGTGGCCGTGGTGGACCCGGCGGTGTCGGACGAAATCCTGGCGGCGGCGGGGAAATTGGGCTGGAAGATCACCCACATCCTCAACACCCACCATCACCCGGACCACGTGGGCGGCAACCTCGACATCAAGGCGGCCACGGGCTGCACCATCGTCGGCCCGGCGCACGACCCCGACCGCATCCCCGGCATGGAGGTGCAGGTGAAAGACGGCGACACGTACCAGTTCGGCGCGGAAACGGCTGACGTGTTCTTCGTGCCGGGCCACACGCGCGGCCACATCGCGTTCTGGTTCAAAGCGTCCGATGCCCTGTTCTGCGGCGATACGATGTTCTCCATCGGCTGCGGCCGGCTGTTCGAAGGCACGCCGCAACAGATGTGGAGCAGTTTGTCGCGCCTGCGCGCCCTGCCGCCCGAAACGCGCATCTACTGCGCGCACGAATACACCGCCAGCAACGTGAAATTCGCCGTCACTATCGAACCTGGCAACAAGGCCCTGCGCGACTACGAAGCGGACGTGAAAGACAAGCGCGCGAAGAACATTCCCACGGTTCCCTCGACGCTGAAACTGGAACGCGCGGCCAATCCGTTCCTGCGCGCCGACGAACCGGCACTTCAGGCGGCCATCGGCATGGCGGGCAAACCGGCCGATGAAGTTTTTGCTGAAGTGCGCCGCCGCAAGGACGTGTTTTAAAAGGCGCTTGGAAATAGACGTGAAACTTCTCCCTCTCCCTTGGGAGAGGGTTGGGGTGAGGGGGTGTTGTTTACGGGCGAGCATTAGGCGCACCTATAAAACAAATCGCCCTCACCCGATCCTGCGGATCGACCTCTCCCAACGGGAGAGGTTTATTTTCTTTTTTATTTCTTTACTTCAGTCCGCCCTTTTTCAAGAGGCGCGGCAATAATTTGAGGCCGGTGATGACCGGATGGCGGCGTTCGGCTTCGGTCAATTCCAGCTTCACGCCGGAATGGCGCTCGATTTTCCACACCGCGTAATCAAGCCCGCCCTGGAAGGTGAACGCAGCCTTGATCAGGCGCAGCACGTTCAGAACCTTGCCCTGGACGCGGCGCAGTTTCCAGGCGTGCGCAGCCTCCGCCGCGTGATTCAGCTCGGTGTTGGTGTAAACGCCGCTCAAGGCCGGACCCAGCAGGGCCTCGGTAACGGCTGTGTAGCGGGCGAGGTCCGCATCCACCAGTTCGGCGGCCTTGCCCGCCGATTCAGGACGCAGTTCCGCGCCATAAGTTGCGGTCAATGCCGTAATCCACAATTCGCGCGCGGTGAAGGTCGTGGGCATCAGCGGCAGGACGTTCTCGGCCATGGTGCTGACGGCTTGCACCAGCCCGCCTTCCACGCGCTCGCGGATCACCGCGCTGCGCGCCAGCAAAATCAACGCCCGCTGCGAGAACCGCGCCCACAGGCTCGAGGCAAAACAGTCCGCACTGGTGTCGCGCAGGAAACGCCCCACCGTCATCACCGCCACCTTGGCGCGCAGTGTACGGCCTTCGTACGCCACGTCGTGGTAGTAGACATTGGGCGCGAGCACGCTGCCCAGCACGGCGGAGATGGGGTTTTTGATGGCCGCGCCCATGCGGTCCACCAGCACATAGAAGTCGAGCATCAGCCCTTCGTCGGTGGATTGGCGTAAACATGACCCGTAAAACAGTACGGCGGCGACAGACGGGCCATAATGTTCGGCCAGATGGCGCGCGAAAAAATCCGCCGCCGCGAAAGTGGAGGCCCGCGATTCCGTTTTGATAAGATCGCCCAAGCTGCTCATGACGGCCTCAGGTCAATGAAGCTCAGCATATCGTGCGCGGTGATGGTCAGGGGCTGTTCTTTTTTAGCGTCGTACAGTTCGCCGTCCAGCGTATAGGCGCCGTCGAAGGCCAGCGTCAGCTTCTCGGCGCGGCGCACCGTGCGCTTGTAGCCTTGCGGCACGCGCTTGGTGACAAGGCGCGGGATCGCCGCCAGGACAGCGCGCACGCCCGATGTCAGGCTGAGGTAATGCACGCCGCCGCTGCCTGCCGCGGCGACGGGCTCCAGGCCCAAAATCAGGCGGCCCAAGGTCATGGCGCCCAGGAAGAAGAAGCGCCCCGTTTCGCCAGAAGGTGCTTCGCCGCCTTCATGGCCGGTTGAATCCGTCCAGCGCGCTTCGATCACGGTGGCGTCCGCGCGGGTGAACAGGCTGCGCCACACCAGCACGCAGACCGCCATGGCATGGCTGAGCGCGTTGGGCAGGTTCAGGGGATAGATGTGCTTGCGGCAGAACAGAATGCCGTCCACCACGTCGGCGGCGCCCAGGAACGCGCCGCGCAAGGGTGCCGCACCATCGTTGCGGTCAACCGTCAGAATGTGACGCGGCGTTGCGCGCAACGTTTGCTTTCGCCGTGCGTGCAGCAGGTGCTGCAAGCCAGTGAATTTGTTCTTGGCCCCGCACCAGGCCGCCGCCGTCATGTTGGTCTTGCCCGCGGGTAACAGGGCCAGCATCGGCGGTGCGGCGAAAGGTTTGTCGTTCAGCAGGGCCGCGAACACCATGTCGACCGTGCCGTCTCCGCCGTTGACGGCGATGATCTCGGCCTTCAGCCCAGCGGCTTTTTGAATGGCCGCGGCAATCTCGGCGGGGCCGTGGGCATGAAAGACATGCACGTCGGGCTCGCCTGCCAAAATGCCCTCGGCCCAACCCACGTGCTTTTTGTTCTCGGTACTGCCGCCGTTGCTGATGACCGCCAGAACGGGCAGGCCAGCCCCGGATTCGGCGGCGGGTCTGTCGGCTTGGGGCAGGGGGGATGCGGCGCTCATGGGCGGGAAAAACCCTATAATCTCAATGCATTCCAGCAAAATAATGTTTCAGGGGCCGTGAGCGTTGCCGGGCCCGCTGTTAAGGCCTTGGCGGCCGTCCGCGCTTGAGAAATGATTGCAACGCCCTGAAAAGGCTGCAATTTAAAGGTCAAAATCGCGCCATAACGGCGCCGCCGTGGGAAGGGCGGTGCTGTCCGGGTTGGGCGGCAGGGGTGCCGCCGCCCTGCTGAATACAATCCGCCGCATAAAAAACGAACCATCCGCCGGACCATGAAAGCAATCGACGGTTATCTGCTGCGCCAAATCGTGCCCACGCTGCTGGTCACTATTTTCATCGCCGCCGTAATTCTGCTGATGGAACGCCTGATGCGCCTGCTCGATATCGCGGTCGGCAACGGGGTCTCCACCCTCGTCGTGTTCCAGATGCTGTTCAACCTCATCCCGCACTACATCGGGCTGGCGCTGCCGGCGGCCCTGTTCCTCGGCGTGCTGCTCGCCTTCCGCAAGCTCTCCATGCAGTCGGAGTTGGACGCCATTCAGTCTTCCGGCATCGGGCTTACGCGCGTCATCCGCGCGGCGATGTGGCTGGCCGTCGTCATGGCAGCCTTCAACTTCGTGCTGGCGGGCTACATCCAACCCTTCACGCGTTATGCGTACCGCGCCATTTTGTTCAACATCACCTCGGGCGTGATCGAGCAGGGCATCGGCGAGGGCATCTTCATGAACCTGCCGAACGGCTATACTTTGCGCGTCGAGCGCACCAGCGGTGCCGGCCGCGAACTGTCGGGCGTGTTCGCCCACAAGCAGCAGGACGACGGCAAGATTATCACGCTCACCGCCAAGAAGGGCGAACTGGTGACCGGCGCCAACGACGGCATCGTCACCATGCGGCTGATTTCGGGCCACCGCTCGGAATGGAACCCAAAAACTGGCGAAAGCGCCACGTTGAAATTCGAAGTGTTCGACTGGCCCTTGGACCTGGCCGACCTTGTGCAGTTTCGCGGGCGCGGCGGCGACGAGCGCGAGCTGTCCATCACCGAACTTTACAAGACCATGCAGGCCAACAAAGCCGCCGGACGCACAGGGGCGACGGTCTCAACGGATGAAAGCCTGCCGCCCGCCCAGCGCATCGCGCCGACAGCGGTGGCAGCCGAATTCCACGGCCGCATCGTCTTCACGCTGTCCATGGTGCTCTTGCCGTTCCTGGGCGCGCCGCTCGGCATCATTACCCGGCGCACGCCGCGCTCGTTCGGTTTGGTCTTCGGCCTGATCGTGCTGGTGAGTTACCATAAAATCCTCGAATTCACTGAAGCGTATGCCTCCACCTCCGGCATCGCGGCCGCGCCTATTCTGTGGGGCACCTTCGCCGCCTTCACGGTTTTGACGGCGCTGTTGTTCCGCAGCACCGACAACCTGGCCGGCGCAACCCCGGTGCAGCGCCTGGAAACCTGGTGGTACGATATGATGGACGCGATCATCCGCGTTATCCGCCCCCGCAAGGCCGTAGCTTAAAGAACCCCCGCATGATCCTGTCCCGTTACCTGATGCGCGCGTTCCTGGCCCGGTTTGTGGGGCTGCTGCTGGGCCTGGTTTTGTTCCTGCAAACGCTGGACCTGCTCGCCAACGCCAACGAAGTGCTGGCGGGCGGCGGCGCGCCGCTTGATTCCATCACGCGGTATGTCGTGTTGCGCATTCCCTCGCTGATCGAAACCGTGGCCCCCCTGGCCGCTCTTCTGGGCGCGCTGACCGCGCTGGTCACCATGGCCAAGAACTCCGAAGTGCTGGCCATGCGCGCGGCGGGCCGTTCGGTCTTAAGCCTGGTGGGCGGGCTGGTGGCCGTGGGCAGCGCGCTTTCCATCCTGCTGTTTCTGTTCTCCGAGACCATCGTGGTGCGCACCAACGGCGCGCTGGAAGACTGGCGCGATGCGGGCTTTCGCGCGACGCCCATGGACAGCGGCGACGAGGGCGAAAACAGTTGGCTGATGGAGGACAACACCATCGTACGCGTGGGCCACGTCAACCGCGGCGGCACGGAACTGGTCAACCTGCGCCTCATCAAGCAGGGCAGCGATGCGGAAATTCTCGATATCATCGACATCGACCACGCCGTGTGGGCGGGTGATCATTGGGATATCGCAGGCATACGCCGCGTGGGCGGCACGGCGCTCGATCAGCCCACGCCGCTGGACTGGAAAACGAGCTTGCGGCCCGAGCACTTCATGCGCTTCGCCAACCACCCCAACGAATTGTCGCTGAACGCGCTTCAGGAGTACGTCGGCAACGTCGCCATCGGGTCGCGCCCGCAGTATTTCTACGACACCTGGCTGCACCAGAAGATCGCCGGGCCTATCGTGCTCGCTCTCATGCCCCTGCTGGCGGCCATCGCCGCCTTCTCGCATCACCGCCAGGGCAGCGCGGTCCTGACCGTGGTGTGGGGTATCACACTGGGCTTTCTGTTCATCGTCATCGACAACATGATCCTGGCCATGGGCCAGTTCGGCTCGCTGCCGCCGTTCATGGCGGCGTGGCTGCCGCTCATATTGTTCGCGACACTCGGAGTCTGGATTGTGTTCAGCTTCGAGAATACGGGCGCCAGAACCTAAGGCCCGCGAGTGCTTAAGCCGCCGGGTAGACCACTCCTGAATCATGATTTTGCAGACGCTTGCAGACCGCTTTCCGCTTCAAAGGGCGCAGTCAATTTGGAGGAACTTGGTTGATACAGGAAGCAGACAAATATGGACGTCCCATAGATCGGGCCGAGCACATGCAGCAAGTGATGCTCGGGCTTTATGACTTGTGGCGTGAAGCGGAAGACGCTGGCTTTCCAGCCGGATTGCAAAATGAGCTCAATCAAGTTCGACTCAAGTTCATGGACGAATTTGAACGGCAATGCCCAGGCTACGGGAAAGGCCGCGCAATCTGGCGATAGGATAGCTTCGATGATGAACCTACGAGAGTTGGGCCAATGTGGCTGATCCTCATCAGAGCCCTGATATTCATCGCCCCTCTGCTGGTAGTCTGTGCGCCACAACCAGCACATGCATGCCTAGTGGACCAGCCCTTTCGCATAGAGGATATCCGGCAAGCTGATGTTGTTTTCAGCGGAAGCGTAATCCAGTTCGAGCCAGTACCAGCCGCGCCCAACCCGCTTCCTGGATATGCACTTTTGACAGTACAGGTGGGGCGCGTGTTTAAAGGCAAGGTATCGGGCGATGTTCATCTCTATTGGCGACAGGAGGCAAGATTTGGTCCGCCTAAAACAATAGAGCCGTCAAAGAATTGAAGTCGTCTAACAACGATCTATTGGGCGCATTTCAGAAAGGCTTGTGTTGGGTTGTGACCGTTTGAGCGTGCCCCGCCAGCAGCTCCCTTTTTTATCTCTGCTAGGACACCACCCGCAGGGGTTCCGGGTCCACGGAAATGTGCACGGGTACGGTGGCGACGATGTCGCCGTCGGCCTGCACCGGCTGGCCCGCCGGCACGTTAATTACAATGTCCTTGCCCGTAATCAACTGCACGTCGGGGAAGTGCTTCAGGCGCCCCGCTACCAGGCCCCAGCCGTAGCGCAGCACGTTGAAGGCGCCGCGTCCGTTCATCAGGATCACGCTGAACTCG
>JAEUKM010000108.1 GCA_016793085.1 Rhodospirillaceae bacterium | reverse complement strand
CGTCACCACGCCCGAACACTTGGAGTTGGAAATCAAGCGCGCGAAGCTGCTCGATTTCGACATGATCAAAACCTACGTCCGCATGCCCGATACGATGCAGCAAACTATCGTTACTAAGGCGCACGACATTGGCATTCCGGTGTCCAGCCACGAAATCTACCCGGCCGTCGGCTACAACGTGGATGCGGTGGAACACCTGCGCGGCACCAGCCGCCGCGGTTTCTCGCCCAAACAGTCCGACCTGGGCTATTCCTACAACGACGTCATCGACATGCTGGCGCGCACCGGTATGACGGTGACGCCGACGATTGGCCTTTCGGGCGGCTTTAGCCGCAACGCGCTGCGCGACCCTGACATTTTCCGGCATCCGGTCTATACGGCGATCTACACTGAAGCCGAACGAACCCAGACGGCGGGCTTCATCGAACGCTCGCGGCCCAACATGGCGGCCCTGGACCGCGCCGTCGGCGGCATGCACAAGGCCATCAAAGAAATCGTTGGCCGGGGCGGGCGCATCACGGCGGGCACCGACAGCCCGTTCATGCCCTATGGCTTGAGCTTTCAGGTGGAACTGGAACTGTACGAAGAGGCAGGCCTTTCGCCCTATCAGGTGCTGCTGTCGGCCACCGCCTGGCCCGCAGAGCGGCTGGGCCTGTCGCCGCACCTGGGCACGCTCCAGGCGGGCAAACTGGCCGATCTGGTGGTGGTGGACGGCGATCCGCTGGCCCGGATCAAAGACTTGCGCAACATCAGTGCGGTAGTGTCGAACGGGCGGTACCTGACGCGGGACGAGTTGTTGAAAGCGCCGGGGCGGTAACCCTTATCGGCGTGTCACCCCCGCGCAAGCGGGGGTCCACCCTTGCAGCGAGCGCATGGATTCCCGCTTTCGCGGGAATGACAACGGGTAATTCACTTGCCCCCAGGCCCCCTGGGGCGTATTGAAACCGCCGTTTTTCAGTAGTTCACAGCGGAACGGCGAACGTGGCACCCAAGGTTTTCATCGACGGCGAAGCGGGGACGACGGGCTTGCAGATCAGGCAGCGCCTGGAAGGCCGCCGCGACATCGAACTGGTGTCCATCGATCCGGCCAAGCGGAAAGACGAGGGCGCCCGTGCCGAACTGTTGAACGCAGCCGACGTGGTGATCCTGTGCCTGCCCGATGACGCCGCCAAGGAGGCGGTGAAGCTGATCACCAACCCCAAGACCAAGGTGATTGATGCGTCCACCGCGCATCGTGTCGCCGACGGTTGGGTGTTCGGCTTCCCGGAAATGGATGCGGGCCAGCGCGCGAAGATCGCCGCCGCCACGCGCATTTCCAACCCCGGCTGTTATTCCACCGGCGCCATTGCCCTGCTGCGTCCGCTGGTCAACGCGGGCGTCGTCGCGTCCAACTATCCGGTCACGATCAACGCCGTCAGTGGTTACTCGGGCGGCGGCAAGGCCATGATTGCCGAGTTCGAGGACAAGTCGGCCCCGGCCTATACCGATGTGCCGTTCCGCCTCTATGCGTTCGAGCTGATGCACAAGCATGTGCCGGAAATTCAGAAGTGGTCGGGTTTGAGCTTGCGGCCGTACTTCGCGCCATCGGTGGGCCGTTATGCCCAGGGCATGCTGGTGGAAATTCCGCTGCATTTGGCGCTGTTGCAGGGCGGCCCTGCCATCGCCGATGTGCACGCGGTTTTGGCCAAGCACTACGCGGGCGAAAAATTCGTCACAGTCGTGCCGCTGGAGGAGTCCGCGGCGCAGAAGACGCTGCCGCCCGAGCAGCTGAACGGCACCAACCGGATGAAGCTGTACGTGTTCGGCTCGGACAAGGCGGGTCAGGCGCGTCTGGTGGCGCAACTCGACAACCTGGGCAAGGGCGCTTCGGGCCAGTCGGTGCAGTGCCTGAATATCGCCCTTGGTTTGCCGGAATGCGCCGGTTTAAACTGAGTTTATGCAACAGCCCCTGATCCTGCCCTGGAAAGACGCGCGGCCGAAGATCGCCGAGGACGCGTTCATCGCGCCGAATGCAACTGTGATCGGCGACGTGGTGATCGGCGCGCGCTCAAGCATCTGGTTCGGCGTCGTCATGCGCGGCGATGTGAACTACATCCGGGTGGGCGAGCGCACCAACATCCAGGACGGCACCATCGTCCACGTCGCCACCAAGAACGGCCCGACATTGATCGGGAACGATGTGCTGATCGGCCACGCCGCCATCATTCACGGCTGTACGCTGGAAGACGGCTGCTTCGTCGGCATGGGTGCGACCGTGATGGACCATGCCGTGGTGGAAGCCGGCGCCATGGTGGCCGCAGGCGCCCTGGTAGGCCCCAACAAGCGCGTGCTGAAAGGCCAGTTGTGGGGCGGGGCGCCCGCGCGCTTCATGCGGACCTTGCGCGACGAGGAAATCGAGCACATGAAGGCGGGCACGGCGGGCTACGCCGTGCTGGGCGAGGGCTATCGCGCCATGCTAGCCCAGGAAAAGCCTTAATCTCAGCCTGCCGCATTTTTTGACGCTTGTTGTCACACGGCTGTCATTTGCGAACCTTAATCCTACCTCTACATTCAAGCCGTCACACGGAGTGCGGAATGTTTCAGCGGCTGGCGGGCGTGGCGGTGGCGTTGATCTGTACGCCTTATATCTGTGAGGTGGGTGAAGCCGCGGCGGCCGAGCAATGCCCGCACGGTGCGCTCGATGCCCGCTATTGCGACCGCGACGGCGATATGGTGGCCGACCTGCCTGCCAACCCCAAGGACGTGATCGACCCCGATACGCTGGTGTTTTCCTACACGCCGGTGGAAGACCCTGCGATTTTCGGCAAGGTCTGGCAGAATTTCATCGCGCATCTTGAGAAGACCACAGGCAAGAAAATCCGTTTCTTTCAGGTACAGTCCAACGCAGCCCAGTTCGAGGCCTTGCGCTCGGGCCGCTTGCACATCACCGGGGCCAACACCGGCGGCGTGCCGGTGGCCGTGAACTGCGCCGGTTTCGTGCCCGTGGCGATGATGTCCGCCCCCGATACGCCCTTTGCCAGCCGCATGGAAATTGTCGTGCGCGCGGACTCACCCATTCAAAAGCCCGAAGACCTGAAGGGCCGCACCATTGCTTTTACGTCGCCCACGTCCAACACCGGCTACAAGACGCCGATGTATCTTCTGGAAAAAGAATTCGGCCTGAAAGTGGGGCGGGACTACCAGTCTACGTTCTCGGGCAAGCACGACAACTCGCTTTTGGGCGTACTGAACGGCGATTACGAGGCTGGGGCCGTAGCCGACGTGGTGATCGCGCCCATGGCCGCGCGCGGCGTGTACGACCCCAAGCTGATTCGCACCATCTATAGGTCGGGGCCGTTTCCCACCACCGGGTATGGATATGCCCACAACCTCAAGCCCGAACTGGCCGAGAAGATCAAGGCCGCGTTTTTGTCGTATCGCATTGACTTAGATGCGCCGCTGGGCAACGAATTTCCGGGCCAGAGCAAGTTCATCCCGGTCAGCTACGCCAAGGATTGGGAGATCGTCCGTCAGGTCGATGCGGCCACGGGCGTGACCTACGACTGTAAATAAGCACACAACTCAAGGGACGATGATCATGCGGGTTTGGATGGCGGCTTTGATGGCGACGGCGCTGGCGATGCCTGTTCTCGCGGGCTTTGACGCTCGGGCCGCCGACGAATGCCCGCGCGGCGCGCTGGATGCGAAGTATTGCGACCGCGACGGCGACATGCTGGCCGATACGCCCACGGATGCCGATGACATTCTCGACCCCAAGACGCTGATTTTCTCATACACGCCCATCGAAGACCCGGCCATGTGGCAGGATGTGTGGGCGCGCTTCCTGGGCCACATGGAAAAAGTGACGGGCAAGCGCGTCACGTTCTTCCAGGTGCAGAACTACTCGGCCCAGCTCGAGGCCATGCGCTCGGGCCGTCTGCACGTGGCGGGTGTCAACGCGGGCTCGACCCCCGTGGCTGTCAACTGTGCCGGCTTCGTGCCTGCAACCCAACTGGGTACGCCAACGGGCCCCTGGGGCTATACGATGGAAATCATCGTGCCGGCGAATTCGCCCGCCAAGCAGGTGACGGACCTGAAGGGAAAGACCATCGCGTTTGTTTCGCCCACTTCGGCCACAGGCTTCAAGGCGCCCACGGTGTTCCTGAAAACCAAATTCAACATGCTGCTGGACAAGGATTACCAGTCGCGTTTCACCGGCAAGCACGAAACCTCGATCATCGGGGTGGCCAACGACGATTACGAAGCGGCGGCGGTCGCGGGCGACTTGATCACACGTATGAATGAACGCAGCGTGATCGACGCGAAGAAGCTTCGGATTATTTATGTCTCGGACCCGTTCCCCGGCACGGCCTTCGGCTACACCAACCGCTTGAAACCCGAACTGGCCGCCAAGGTGCGCGAGGCCTTCCTGACCTACGACTTTGAAAACGACCCGAAGCTGAAACGCGAATTGCCCGACGTCACCCGCTTTGTCTCGACCGATTACAAGGGCGCTTTCCAGATGATCCGCGACATCGACACCGAAAGCGGCGTCAAATACGACTGCAAATAGCCGCATTTTAAGCAAGTTATCCACAGCCTGGGGATAACGCCGAGACTTGGATTGCAAAGGGCAGGCGCGCCCGGCAGCATGCGCCGGTTTGCCGCTTCATCGTTGGTTTCATGCCCGCCCTGCATCTCGAAAATCTCATCAAACGCTACGAACGCTCCGGCAACGAGGCGCTGAAAAGCATCTCGTTCAGCATCGGCGAGGGCCAGATCGTGGCGCTCATCGGCCCTTCGGGCGCCGGTAAAAGCACGCTGATCCGCTGCGTCAACCGGCTGGTCGAACCCACCACGGGCAAGGTGCGTTGGGGCGATCTCGATCTGGTGAGTTTGAACTCGTCAGACCTGCGCAAGACGCGCCGCCGCATCGGCATGATCTTTCAGGAATTCGCGTTGGTCGACCGTTTGAGTGTGATGGAGAACGTGCTGTCGGGGCGGCTGGGCTATGTCGGCTTCTGGCAAAGTTTTATGCGCAATTATCCGCAGAAGGATATTGATGCCGCGTTCGCGCTTCTGGACCGCGTGGGCTTAAGCGCTTTCGCCGACCGGCGCGCCGATAATCTGTCGGGCGGCCAGCGCCAGCGCGTCGGCATCGCCCGCGCCCTGATGCAGGAACCCGACTTGCTGCTGGTGGATGAGCCCACCGCAAGCCTGGACCCCAAGACCTCGCGCCAGATCATGCGCCTTATCGCCGAACTGTGCCGCGAGCGCAAACTCACAGCTATTGTGAACATCCACGATGTGCCATTGGCCAAGATGTTCGCCGACCGCGTTATCGGCCTGCGCGACGGCCGCGTCGTGTTTGACGGCAAGCCTGATGAACTCAACAACGAGGCGCTCACCAGCATCTACGGCGAGGAAGACTGGGAAGACGCAGGGCAGCGCGCGCTGATGAAGTTCGTGCATGCCGGCGAGGGCGGGCCGCAACTCGACCAGGAACGCGTGCTGGGCTTGCGCTGATGGCTGAAGCCGCACCTTCGCCCACGGGCCGTATCTGGCGCCGTCCGCCGCTGATCTCAAGCCCCGGCCTGCGCTGGGCGCTGTACATCGGAACAATTGTCTATCTCATCGCCGCTTTCGCCACGATGGACATCAACTGGCAGCGCGTCGCCCAAGGTTGGGAACGCGGCCAGCGGTTTATGTCCGGGTTCGCGCCGCCGGATTTCACCACGCGCGGCGATGCGATCATTGAAGGTGTGCTGGAAAGCCTGTGGATGGCGTTTGCCGCCACCATTGTCGGCATCGTGCTCTCCATTCCCATCGGCGTCGGCGGTGCGCGCAACCTGGTGCCCAAGCCTGTTTACGCCGTGTGCCGCGCCTTCATGGCGGTGTCGCGTACGCTGCCGGAAATTCTCGTCGCCATCCTGTTCGTGAAGTTGTTCGGCTTCGGCACCTTCGCGGGCTTCATGACCCTGATGTTCGCCACCATCGGCTACTTCGGCAAATTGCTGGCCGAAGACATTGAGGCCGCCAATCAGTTGCCGCTGGAGGCCATGCGCGCCGCCGGGGCCTCGTGGCTCCAGCGTTTGAACTACGCCGTGCAGCCCCTGGTGATGCCGCGCGCCATCGGCATTGCCATTTACCGCCTCGACATGAACTTCCGCGAGTCCGCCGTCATCGGCATTGTCGGCGCGGGCGGCATCGGAGCCACGCTGAACACGGCCTTCGACCGCTACGAGTTCCCCTCGGCGGCGGCGATCCTGCTCGTCATCATCATCATCGTGTTGGGGTCCGAGTATCTCTCGGCCTTCACGCGCAAACTGGTACGCTGATGCCGATCGTCGACAACAACGGCCAGCGTGGCTGGCAGCGTTACAACCGCCGGGAAAGCCTGATGCGCTGGGCCGGCTGGCTGGCGACTATGATCGTCCTGGTGTGGTGCTGGCAGAAGATTTCTGAAGGGACCGAGTGGTCCTTCGTGCTGGACGCGCCTGAGCAGGGGGCCGATATCCTGGGCCGCATGATCCCGCCCGACTGGGCCTATTTCAGCCGCCTCATCCGGCCCTTGTGGGACACCTTGACCATGGCGACGGTTGGAACACTCTTTGCGATCATGTTCG
>JAEUKM010000101.1 GCA_016793085.1 Rhodospirillaceae bacterium | reverse complement strand
GGCCGGCGTCATCGTTGGCTTGACCTTCAGCGGCAAACTCACTGGCTGGGGCAGCGTCATCCGACGGACCGCGTTCGGCGGACGCCTCGAAGGACCGTCCACCTTGGTCGCGCCCGCTGTCACGCTGTCCACCGTCACGCTGTCCGCGGTCGCGGTGTCCGCCGTCACGGTTCTCGTCGCGTCCGTCGCGGCCACGCCCACGGCGTCTGCGGCGTTTGCGACCGCCACGGCCCCGGCCACGTTCGCCGTCCTGGCCGCCTTCGCTGCCGTAGTTGTCCGATGCTGTTTCTTCGACCGCGGCTTCTTCTTCAACCGCCTCAACCTCGTCCTCGATCTCGGGTTCCGGCTCGGGCGCGGGCAGGGCTTGCGGCGGCTGGGCCGCGTTTTCCTCAAGCTGCGCCCGCGTGGCTTTCACGCGGTCGATGCGCAAGTTGGGCTGGATCAGGTGCGCATCGCCCAGCACGAAGATGCGCAAGCCATAGCGCGCTTCCAGTGTGGCCAATTGCTCGCGCTTGTAGTTGAGCAGATACAACGCTACATCCGGATGCACAGTGACGGTCAATTCGCTCGACCGGCGGCGGATGCCTTCTTCCTCGAGCATACGCAGCGCATAGATGGACGAGGATTCCGTCGAACGGATCAACCCCGTACCGCCGCACGCCGTGCAGGGGCGGAAGTTGGTTTCGATCAGGCTGGGACGCAGACGCTGCCGTGACAGTTCCAGCAGCCCGAAGTGGCTGATGCGGCCCACCTGGATGCGCGCGCGGTCCTGCTTCAGCGCTTCCTTCAACCGGCGTTCCACCGCATGGTTGTTGCGGTTTTCTTCCATGTCGATGAAGTCGATGACAACCAGGCCCGCGAGGTCGCGCAGGCGAAGCTGGCGCGCAATCTCGTCGGCAGCTTCGATGTTGGTCTTCAGCGCTGTCTCTTCGATGTGCCGCTCGCGCGTGGCGCGGCCCGAGTTGACGTCGATGGCGACCAAGGCTTCGGTCTGGCCGAACACGATGGAACCGCCGGAGCGCAACTGCACCACAGGCGTGTTGATGGCTTCCAACTGGCTCTCGACCTGATAGCGCTGGAACAGCGAGATGTTGGTGTCGCCGTAGCGCTGCACCTTCTTCGAGTGGCTGGGGGTCAGCATCCGCATGAAGTCTTTTGCGGTTTTGTAGCCTTCCTCGCCTTCGACCAGGATGTCCTCGATGTCCTTGGAATAGACATCGCGGATGGCGCGCTTGATCAGGTTGCCTTCTTCGTGGATGAGGGCGGGAGCCCGCGATTGCAATGTGTTCTCGCGGATCACATCCCAGGTCCGCATCAAATATTCGTAGTCGCGCTTGATCTCGGGCTTCGAGCGTTCGGCGCCCGCGGTGCGCAGGATGACGGCCGCTGTTTTCGGCGGCTGCAGATCGGCCATGATCGACTTCAAGCGGCGGCGGTCGGTGGCGTTGGTGATCTTGCGCGAAACACCGCCACCCCGCGACGAGTTGGGCATCAGCACGCAATAACGGCCCGCCAGCGACAGATATGTGGTCAGCGCCGCACCCTTGTTGCCGCGTTCTTCCTTCACCACCTGGACCAGCATGATCTGGCGGCGCTTGATGACTTCTTGAATCTTGTAATGGCGCGAGGCCAGGAAGCGGCGGCGGCGCTTGCTGTCTTCGTCCTCGGCTTCGTCGTCGTCGCTGTCTTCGCTTTCCTCGGCTCCGCCCACGGTATCGACCGGGCGTTCTTCCACCGGCACATCTTCCACTTGCGAGGGGCGTTCGGCGAAATCATCGCCTGACGCGGCGGGCGCGGTATTTTCACCGGGCGCATCCTCGGTCATGGTCGCGGCAAAGGCTTCGTCCGAAGCCGCACCTTCCACCGAGCCGTCATCATCGCCGGATGTGGTGTCAGCGGGCTGGTCCGGTGTTTCGGCAAAGGCCGGCGGCGGCGTAGCTTCATCCGAGGTTTCGTCCGCTGTCTCGTCGCTGACGGGGGCGGAGGAAACGCTGGGTGCCAGGAAACTCAACTGCTGACTGGCCACCGTATCGGTTTCATTGGCATCAGCGCCGTCCACCGGCGGCAGATCGCTGGCCGGAATGGCCTCGGCGCCGATGGGCGCATCGTGGCTGTGGTCATGATCGTGGTCGTGCGGATGATCGTGATCATGCGCATGGTCATGGTCATGATGATCATGGCCTTCATGGTCATGGCCCTGATCCTGGCCCGGCGCCTCGCTGCCGGGGCCGTGGTCGTCTTCGTCATGGTTGGAATGCTGCTGCACTTCGGCCAGCAGGCGTTCACGGTCGGCGACGGGGATCTGGTAATAATCCGGGTGAATTTCGCTGAAGGCCAGGAACCCGTGGCGGTTGCCGCCGTAATCGACGAACGCCGCCTGCAGCGACGGTTCGACCCGGACGACCTTAGCGAGATAAATGTTACCCTTGTTTTGCTTCTTCGTAGATGTCTCTACGTCGAATTCTTCAAGCCGCGTTCCGTCCATCACCACGACCCGAGTTTCCTCGGGATGCGTGGCATCGATAAGCATCCGTTTGACCATAGCTTCTCATTCTCCGGCGGCCTCGTCCGAAACGAACGTCGAATGGCGCGCGTGCGCCGGCCGCATGGTTAGTGTGTTGAAAAGATAAAGGAGCCGGAGCGTTGCCCGCGGCGAGGCCGCGGAACGAAAGTGACAGCGTGCGAAGCGGCAGGGCCTTCGGGAGCACCGAAAGAGTCCTGTTCACCGCTTTGTCGTTCACGCAACGTTGCACTGCGCCCGTCCCTTGATGGGTTCTTGCTGCCGAACTTGCGCCTGTTGCGGCGCCAGCCCGGAAAAGCACGTTTTTATTATGACCGGCCGCGCTGACGTGGGAAATTTCTTTTGTTTTTCAATGATCTCGCTGGGCAAGACCAAGTGACCCACGGCACCGGAGCACCGGACGGATGCAAAATAGTCTGAATACGGGCCAAGGCACAAATGTTAATTCCAGACCGCGCAAATATCACAATATGCGCAAGTGCAGGATCGCCCGGCTGTGGATGGTTCGCGCTAACCCCTTGAGATTCTTGAAACGACTCGGGGAATTAACTATATTGGCTCTGCTCTGGAATTTTCGCGCAATTTAATTGCGCCTGTCCATCTGCCAGCGGACCGGGGGAATGTCGGGTTTTTCGAAGGAAATCAGCCACGGTTTGCGGGCCGACGAGGCGGTGACCCAGCCTTTGCCGGGGGCGTTTTCGCGCCGGACGGTGTTAGGCGCATCCTCGCTTGTTCTGCTGCCGGCCATCGCCCGCGCGATGCCCCAGGCCACGCAGATGCGCGTGCACGATCACGGCGCTTTCACCCGGCTGGTCATTGAACTCTCCGAGCAGGTGGAAGCTTCGGCCTTCCTGCTGCCGGAACCGTATCGATTAGTTGTCGATCTGCCCGAACTGAGCTGGGCCACCGACGCGGTGCTGCCCAAGACCGCGCTGATCAATGCCGTGCGGGCGGGCGTGTTCCAGCCCGGCCAATCGCGCCTGGTGATCGAACTGGCGCAGCCTGGCCGGCTGTCGCAGGGCTTCCTCTTACCGCCGACGGGGGCCACACCCTGGCGCCTGATTGTGGATATCGCGCCGACGTCGGAAGAGTTGTTCCAGTTCGCCGCTGTGCCCAACCAGGTGACCAAGATCACTGCGCAAGGAGCGACACAAACCGGCGTCGCCGCCCGGAATCTGGCGCCCGCCACCCCGCGCGAGGTTGCCCAGCCGCTCGATCCGAAGTCGCTGACGAAAGACAAGGACAAGAACCGCAAGATCGTCGTGGCCATCGACCCCGGCCACGGCGGCATCGACCCCGGCGCCATCGGCGTCGGCGGTGTGTACGAAAAGAACATCACGCTGGCCGCGGCCCAGCAACTGAAAACCAAACTGGAAGCCACGGGCCGCTACCGCGCCGTGCTGACGCGCAACCGGGATACATCTTTGGTCTTGCGCCAGCGCATCGAGATCGCGCGCCACGCGCCCGCCGACATTTTCATTTCGCTGCACGCCGATTCCATCCGCGACAAAGGCATACGTGGGCTTTCGGTCTACACGCTCTCGGAAAAAGCCTCGGACTCGGAAGCGGCCGCCCTGGCCGAGCGCGAGAACAAGGCCGACCTGATCATCGGCATGGACCTGACCAAAGAGTCGCAAGAGGTGCGCAACATCCTCATCGACCTGGCTCAGCGCGAAAGCATGAACCTGGCCGCGCGCCTGGCGACCAGTCTGATCGCTGAACTTCAGCGCGAAGTGAAACTGCTGCGCAACGCCCATCGGTTCGCGGGCTTCGCGGTGTTGAAGGCCCCCGATATTCCCTCGGTCCTGATCGAGATGGGCTATTTATCGAACCGCGATGAACAGACGGCCCTGATGAAAGAGGGATACCGCGGCAAGCTGATGAATGCCGTCGTGAAGGGCCTCGACGCTTATTATAAGAACGCCCAAGTCGCGCAGCGGTCGTGATAGGCCCGCTAGCCCTCGGGCCTATCCCCAGGGTTGAATGCGGCTAGGATTAACCTCCATCTAATTGTAATCTGCGGCGGCTTTTTTCGTGCGGCTCTAATGTACGGCCGTAGACATGGTGGCTTTACGCGATTCCCTGCCCGAAGCCGGCCTCGCCACCCAAAAGGAGGCGCGCGCCCGTGCGCGCAAGGTGCTGTGGGCCTTAAGCGCGGTGTCGTTCGTGTTCATCAGCACGGTGGGCTTCGGGCTCAACCGTTTCGCGGCCATCATCTCCAACGAAATCGCCACCGCCGCCGCCGTGCGCAACGTCAGTTTCGCCGCATCACTGCTCGCCGAGGACCGCAACGTCACGGACTCGGCCGAGGCGATGTCGCCGGAACTTCTGATCGGCAGCACCAGTAACAACACGCAAATCTTATGGAGCGAACTGCGCAAGGGCGTCATCAAGGACTTCCAATTGATCCGTCCCGACGGCGTCATCACAGATGCCAGCCGCACTGCCGACATCGGCAAGCGCATACCCGCCGACATGATGCAGGAGTTGCGCATCGGCCGCCACGTCGACACGCGCCAGGACGTGGTGAACGACGTTCTGTTCCCCGTCGGCACGGCTGCGGCCTACGCGCCACTGATCAGCAACGAAGAGGTGATGGGCGGCGTGGGCGTGTGGGTGGACCGCTCGGCCGACGCGGTTGAGGCGTTCCGGCTGCTGCAACTGGGCTACCTCGCGTTCTCGCTGCTGTTTGTGGGCTTCGGCATTCCCACCGGTATTGTGCTGCGCCGCTATCTTCTGCACCGCTTCATGCTCGAGAGCGAACTGGCTTACCGCACCAATGAGCTGAGCTTCGGCGAAGCGGTGGCGCAAATCGGCTACTGGTCGCTGGCGCCCGGCGCCAGCCGCATCGAGTTTTCCAACGAAGCACGGCGCTTGCTGGGTATACCGCTGACGCTTGAGGTCTCGAGTCTTCCCGGCTTTGCCGCACTGTTCGATGTGCACGACAGCGCGCGCATCACCTCGGGGCTGCGGGATGTTATGGCCGGCACGATCAACGAGTTCCGCACCGAAACCGGCATCATCGACAGCGACGGCGGGCATCACGACTTGCGCTTGGTCGCGCGCGCCCGCGGCGAGGACGGCAAAGCCGGCCTGTTCGGGGTGATGATCGACATTACCGCGGAAAAACGCTTCCGCCGCTCCCTGCGCGAAAGCGAGGCGAAGTTCCGCCTTCTGGCCGACAACGCCTCGGACGTCATGGTGTTCTATGGCCAGGATCACGTGTTCAAGTACGTTTCGCCTTCAATCGAACGCATTACCGGCTACAAGCATACCGACTTGTTGGGCAGCGACGTGTTCGCCAACGTCCATCCCGATGACCGCGACCAACTGATTGCCCGCCGCGAGCCCACGAGCACGCAAGGCCGTCAGGCGCTGTGGCGGTTGAAGCGCGCCGACGGCGTTTACATCTGGATGGAATCGACCGCATCGGTCATTCCCGATCAGAGCAATCCAGGGCAGTTCCAGATCGTCTCTATTTCGCGCGACGTCACCGACCGCGTGAAGCAGGAGCAGGACTTGAAGCAGGCGCAGCAGGCCTTGCAGGACAGCGAACGCACCTTCCGCCTTCTGGCCGACAACGCCTCGGACATCATTTCGTTCTACGACAAGAACCGCGTGCTGAAATACGTCTCGCCTTCAGCTACGCGCATATCTGGCTTTAGCGCGGACGAAGTATTGGGCACGGATACCTTCGCGATTGTTCATCCCGACGATTTGCCGCAGCTTCTGGCGCGCCGCGGGCTCACCGGCGAAGGGAAGCCTATGGCAGGGGCCGCCACCTGGCGCATGAAGCGCAAGGACGGCAGCTATATCTGGATGGAATCGACCGCCACCATCATCGACAAGCCGGACCACGATTTCCAGGTCGTGTCCATCGCCCGTGACATCACCGAGCGCGTGGAGCGCGAGGCGCAACTGAAAGCCATTCAGGCCGAGCTGGAAGTGGAGCGCAGCCGCGCCGAACAGGCCAATGTCGCCAAGTCGCAATTCCTGGCCACCATGAGCCACGAACTGCGCACGCCCATGACCGGCATCATCGGCATGGCGGAACTGCTGCTGGGCTCGCAGATGACGGCCGAGCAGACCAAGCAGATGCAGATGCTTTCACACTCCGCGCATATTCTGCTCGATCTGCTGAACGAAATTCTCGACCTGTCGAAGATTGAAAGCGGCAAGCTGGAGATGGAGACGGCCGATTTCCACCTGATCGAGGTGTTCCGCGAAACGCGCGAAATGATGGCGGCCAACGCCTCGGCCAAGGGGCTTGCGCTGCACGTGCCCGATACCATCGGCCCGGTGGGCGAGGTCAGCGGCGATGCCAAGCACTTGCGCCAAGTGCTGCTGAATCTGGTGGGTAACGCCATCAAGTTCACGGCCGCAGGTGCCGTGCGTGTCACGGCTAGCCAGCAGGTGAGCGGCGATGATGTGATTCTGTCGGTGTCGGTCATCGACACCGGCATCGGCATTTCGCCGCAGAATCAGAAGCGCCTGTTTCAGGCCTTCACCCAGGCCGAGGCCACCACGGCGCGGCGTTTCGGCGGCACGGGACTGGGCCTGTCCATCTCCAAGCACCTTGTCACGGCCATGGGCGGCGACATCACCGCCGTCAGCGAGCCCGGCAAAGGCTCGACGTTCTCGTTCACGGTGAAACTGAAGAAGGCGCGCGGCCCGCTGCCGGCCTTGGGCGGGGCCGAGGCGGGCGCGGCGGCGGCGGCGGCGAAATCCTTGCGCGTACTGCTGGCCGAGGACACGGAAACGTCGCGCTATTTGATTACCGCCATGCTGGAACGCGGCGGTCATTCTGTCGTCGCGGTCGAGGACGGCGAAGCGGCCATCACCAAGGCGCGCGAAATGCCCTTCGACATTCTGTTGATCGACATGCATATGCCCATCATCGATGGGCCCGAGGCCATCACCATTATCCGCGCCACGGTGAAGCGCGCCGCCAAGACACCGATCATCGCGCTTACCGCCGATCTGATCCCGGAAAACCGGGCACGCTACATTCAAGCCGGGGCTAACGTTGTCGTGGGCAAACCAGTGGATTGGTCACTCCTGGCCGCCGAAATGGCACGGCTGACCGGCCAGAGCGGTGAGGCTCAACGCCAGCCCCAGGATGCGCCGGCAACCAAAGCCGAGGATTCGGCGTTGGATGAGACGGCTCTGAACGACATTGCCGCCGCCGTGGGGGCCGAGAAGCTGAAGATGCTGCTGGGAACCTTCGTGGACAACCTGAAGCGCTATGAAACCGATCTGGATCAGGCCTTCGCGGCCGGTGACTTGAAGGCGCTTAAACGCGTGGCCCATGCCATGCGCGGCTTAGGCGCGCAGTTCGGCGCGGTGGGGGTGGCAAAGCTGACGCGCCATATCGAGGAGGATATGGCCGCCATCGGCGATTATGCGGCCGTCGCGGCCCAGCTCAAAACCGCCCTGCACCAGTCGATTGCGGCTGCCGAACGCTTGCGGGCTTGATTTTAAAAAAGAAAATATGAAGTATCGGGTCCAACCCATCTGCGCGATTTTACGCCGGTTACGTTCATAAGGGTTTCGTGCCGTGGCGATGGATATTTCAAGACTGAGCTTTCTGATCGTTGATGATGACCCGACGATGCTGGAGATCGTCGCGGCCATTCTGCAGCAGTTCGGCGTGGTGTGGATTCGTAAGTGCGCCAGCGGTACCGAGGCGGTCAACGCGCTGTCCGATCCCAGCTATACCTGCCACTGCATCATCAGCGATTACAGCATGTCGCCGATGTCGGGCCTGCAACTGCTGCAAAGCATCCGCATGGGCCGTATCGAGAACGCGCGCCGCGAGACGGCTTTCATCATGGTCACGGTCAGCGGCAAGGAGCAGGTGGTGCGCACCGCACTAGCGCTGGACGTGGGCGCTTACGTGGTCAAGCCCGTCAATGCTGCCTCGCTGATGAAAGCGATTGAGCGCACCTTCGCCAAGCTGTTCATGGCCAAGGCGCCAGATGCCTACGCGGGCGTGAACACGAACATCGATTCCTAACCCGAGCGCAGAAACGCCAGCGCATCGTTGGCGGTGTCTTCGGGCAGTTCCATCATCGGCATGTGACCGGCGTCCGGGTAACGCTTCATCTTCAGCGGCGCATTCTTCAGCATGTCGCGCACGCTGTCGCCCACGGTGGCGGGCAGCACGCGTCCGCCGTCACCCCATTGCAGCAGCGTCGGCGTAGTCAACTCGGCGAACAGCGCCGGAACGTCGGTTGCATCCCAGAACGCGTACTGCGACTGAATGTAGGCGTCGACCCAACCGATGGCGTCGCGCCGGGTGTTGAAAGCCGCGTACATGTCGACCAGGGGCGGCGTCACCTTTTCGGCCTTGGCGAAGACGTCGCGCAAGAACGCATCGTAGAACGCGCGCGGTTTGTAGGGGGCGGTGAGTTTCGCCAGCTCAATCTGCCGCGCCATATCGGGCGAGGGGTTGCGCGGCGGCGGCCGCCCGCCCGGCAGGGTCGAGACCACCAGCTTGCCCACGCGCTCGGGGTGCTTGATGGCGTACAATGCCGCCACCAGCGCGCCGTTCGATGTGCCGCCCAGGTTCACGCGTTCAAAGCCGTAATGCTTGATCAGGCCATCCAGCAGGTCCACCGCGCGTTCCGACGTGTAAACACCCTTGGGGTCCGGGCCCGACAGGCCATAGGGCGGAAAGTCGAACCGGATCACGCGCATCGACGATCCCAGGATCGGCACCCAACCGTCCCACATGCGCAGATTGCCCAGGTGCCCGTTCAACAGAATCAGCGGCGGCAGGGCGCTGTCGCGCACACCCTCATCGCGCACGTGCAAGGGGACGTTGTCGATGATGATGAATTCCGACGGCACCTGGGCGTAACGGGCTTTCAACTCGGCCAGGGGCGTATGCCACAGGCCCAGCCGCGCCGAGCCCCAGGCCGCGAGCAGGCCCACCACAATCACGCCCAGCAGCCCCAACAGTGCTTTTTTCATTCTGACGCCTTCAGTCCTGGTCCACGCGCGATAAGCGGGGCGATGTGAAGGCATCTTTGCCGACAAGGCTGCTCCAGGCCAGCGCGTATCACCGGGCCGCGAAAAACCAGAGCGTTCATGTCCGCGCCGAGAACAGCGCTTGCGTTTGCACGGCGCGGCCCGTACCTCGATCAAAAAACCCGTACCTCGATCACATTTGCCGGAAACCGCCGCCAGTCATATAAAGTCATACTAATAAGACGTTTGCATGCTGCGCCGCACCGGCGTTATGTTTTGCGCGCTTCTCGGAGGGACTCTGGATGACGGCCCTGCTGCAACGCTATTACCGCAAACCGTTCATCGGCATTTTTGCCTTTGTCGCCGTGTTCCTGGGCACGCCGCTCGCGCACTCGGTGACTGTGCTGATCATCGACGCGGTCGGCAAGGACAACAGCTACATGGTGTTCCTGACCCTGGGAGCGGCCGCCGTGGGCCTGCTGCTGTACGGCACGCGCAAGAATGATGAGGTGATCGGCACCACCTTCGGCTACGTCGCGGGTGTGCTGTTGTGGATCGGCTGGGCGTCCTACTCGTTCAAGTTCCACGAATTCTCGCTGGACCTGCCGATGATCGCGCGCGACGAAACGGGCAGCAAACTGCCGATGCACCTGTTGTTCATCCAAAGCTCGTTCGGCATCTGCGTGGTCACGCTGCTGTTCTTCGTCTTCAACAAGGATTCGCGCTGCAACGCCTTCCGTTGGATTCAGCGTGTCTGCGGCCTGAAGGTGGGCGAGCCGGATTCAGGAATAGGCCGCAACTATTGCCGCATCACGTTCCTGGAAACCGTGTACGTCATCTGGTTCTGCTATTCGGTGTCGCTGTTTTTGGGCGACGGCCGGTTCCTGGGTTACAACCACCCGGTCACGTACGCCATCGTCGGCTTGCTCGCGGTGTGGGGCGTGTACCTGCTCTATCGCCTGATGAAATTCACGCGCGTTATGGCCGGCATCCGCTACGCCATCCCGACCAAGTCGATTTTCTGGATTCCCTTCGGCGAGTTCGCACCCAAGTACGGCTTCTATGAAGAGGTTTGGCTGCACCCGGCCGAATACTCGGGCACCATGTGGGCGGTGCTGGCGGTGTTCGTGGCCCTGATTGTGGGCTCGGGCTTCCTGCCGCAGCGCCGCCAAGCGCCCGCGAAAGCCTAAGCCGCTGCTTCCAACGCCGCCGCGTTCCGGTTGGGGCCGCGGTTTTTCAGCATCACGGCCAGCGCCGCCGCCAGCGCCACAGCCATGAGGCTCATGGTCAGCGGGTATTGCGTCGGCTTGATCCAGATTTCCTCGTACAACTCGGCGCGGCTGCCCGCTTCAATCCAAATCCAGTTCACGTTACCCGCGCCGATGGCATATCGCAGGGCCGGAGCCATCTGGCGTTGCTTGGTGATGCGGTAGACCAGGTAAATCCCCCAGACGAAAATGCCGAGGTAGGGCAGTTGCGCCGCCAGGCCCATGGGATTGCCGATGATGCGCGGGTCCACCAGCATGATGGTGATGATGTAGCAGGCCCAGGTGGTCATGTAGCTTTCGGATGCGGTGAGGGCGGCGAAGTTGCGCTCGCGGTTCGTTATGGCCTTGCCGGGGTCCAGCCCCAGCTTGCGCCTGATCCACACCATCATGTTGCAGCGGGTTTCGCGGTTGATGGTCAGGAATGCCATCATCATGAAGAACCCGATGGAACTTGCCTGAATCACTTGCAGTTCAGCACTCAGCACCGGAATGCCTTCGTACATGACAGGTTGTGGGCTTAATCCAATCGCAAAGGCCTTCCAGGCCAACTCGAAGAATCCAATCCAGATCAGCGTGCCGGCGATGAAGCCCAGCCACGTGCCGACACCTTCGCCCTTGTCGCGGCCCGTCCACACCAGGGTCATCCCGGCGCAGCCCATAACGAGGCTGATGACGATTTCCGAGGTCAGGAAATGATGATCGTCCGCCCCCAGCAGATGACGCATCAGCACCAGGATCGCGTGGCCGATGGCGATGCCGGTCAGCACCGCTGCCATGGCCAGGAGGCCCACATAAGGCTGGCGGTACCAGGAGGCAGTGGGCGCATCCGGCGTCGTGCCTGCGGCGGTCTCGGACATGCGTACCTCTCCTCCGGTCATTTCGTGTGCGGGCGCAACCGCCGCCCGCGAAAACTCTACATGCGCGGCATTTTGACGCAACGCCGCAGTAAGTCCGCGCTGCTTCGCTGTGATCCGCCACCGCTGAAAGCGCGTAGATAAAAACAGGAATAATTGTCTTGAAAAAATGACCAGGTGTGACCTCTGCGTCACGCAGTGGCCTTTTTCCAAGACTGTTTCCGCCTGATGCGTGCGTAATTGATTGGGGCGTATCCGCTAAACGGTCAGTTACCCACCGTTACCAAGTAACACGTGTATCGGGCCTTCGGCCCACATATATCAACGCCGCTATAGCGAATTCAGCAAAGGAAACACATCATGTTCGCGCGTAATGCACTCACCGTCTTGGCTCTGAGTCTCGGTTTGGCGACGGCCCCGGTTGTGGCTGCCCATGCCGCCGACGCCAAGCCGGCCCAGACGGCCGAGGTGAAGGCGGAACTGGCCAAGCTGAAGAAGATGGTCGGCTCGGGCCAGATCTCCTCGAAAGAATACAACGAGCGCAAAGCAGCGCTGCTCGGCAAAGGCAAGTAAGCCGCCGCCGCGAAAATTCGATCCGCGGGCTTAAAGCAACTTAAGCGCACGGACGGAGCGATAAGAGGGCCGGGGAAACCCGGCCCTTTTTGCGTTTTCAACCTCGCGCTAGGCGTCGTTTTCCCTGTCAAACCCAGGCTTTCTGCGCCTTTGCCGCCCTCGACACGTTCTGAACTGTACCGTACAGTACAGTTATGAAGAGTCGCGTACAGAAGATCAAACCCGCTCCCCGCCGCCGGCGCGAGCCGCGCATCCGCGCCATCGTCGATGCCGCCGAGCAGGTGTTTCTGGAGCAGGGCTACGAGGCCGGCAGCCTGGATGAGATCGCCGCGCGCGCCAACGCCTCGAAGGCGACCATCTATGCCCACTTCGGCAATAAGGTCGGGCTGTTCAAGGTTATCGTCGGCGAGAAGCTAGCCCAGGCCGCCGAGCCGTTGCGTAAAGCCGACGAGGCTCATGCCAGCGTACCCGCGGCGCTGACGGCCTTCGGGCACAGTTTCCTCTCGCTTTTATTGTCGCCGGGGCCGTTGAAAATCTACCGGCTCATGGTCGCCCAGGGCGAACAGTTCCCCGAGCTGGCGCAGATGTGGTTCGAGAACGGGCCCAAGGTCGCCATCGCCACTTTGGCTTCGTTCCTGCGCGCCCATGCGGACGCGGGCGACCTTGAACTCGACGATCCCGAGCAGGCGGCAGAATTTTTCCTGATGATGATGCGCGGGCGGCTGCATATCTGCGCCGTCTCGGGCCTATCGAAGCCGCCCTACGACAAAGACATCAAGCGCTGCGTGGCCGCCGCCGTGGATATGTTCATGCGCGCCTACGGCCCGCCCGCCTTCAAGCCTGGACTGCGGAGATAACGCCATGCCCGTCAAACAACGTCTCATCATTGCCGCCGCCGTGCTGCTGCTCGGCCTCGGCGGCTGGTGGAGTTATCAGCGTTTCATCGTCGGCGACGCGGTGGTGCTGTATGGGAATGTCGACATCAGGCAGGTGGACTTGGCCTTCATGGTCGAGGGTAAGCTGGCCCAGGTGGCCGTGGACGAAGGGGCCCGCGTGAAGGCGGGCGACGTGCTGGCGAAGCTGGATGACGCGCCGTATGTCTACGGCGTCGCCCAGGCCGAAGCGGCCATGGCCCAGGCGCAGGCCAACGCCGACAAGGCCATTGCCGGCAGCCGCAGCAAGGAGATCGAAGCCGCGCGCGCCCAGGTGGCCGAAGCGCGTGCGCGGCTGGCAAATGCCGAAGCGTCGTTCAAGCGGAGGCAGCAATTAATTCGCGAGGACGCGGTCTCCAAGCAGGCGCTGGACGATGCCCAGCGCGATGTGAATGTGGCCCGCGCCACTGTCTCATCGCGCGAGTCCGAACTGGCCCTGGCTGTGGAAGGCTTGCGCAGCGAAGACGTGGTAGCGGCCAAGGCGCAAGCCGCGGCGGCGCAGGCGGCGTTGGACCAGGCCCGCTACCGGCTGTCGCAAGCGGTTATTACCGCGCCCAATGACGGCGTGATCCTGACGCGCATCCGCGAACCGGGGGCCGTAGTGGGGCCCAGCGCGCCGGTGCTGACGCTCTCGTTATCCTCGCCGGTGTGGGTGCGCACCTATGTCGATGGCCCGCACCTGGGCCGCGTGCCGCCGGGCACCAAGGTGAGCATCCTCACCGATACGCCGGGCGGTAGAGCGTATGAAGGCACGGTGGGGTTTGTTTCGCCCACGGCCGAATTCACGCCCAAGGCCGTGGAAACACCCGACCTGCGTACTGACTTGGTCTACCGCATGCGCATCGTGGTGGAGAACGCCGACCTGTCTTTGCGGCAGGGCATGCCCGTGACCGTCAAGTTGGCGGCGGCGAAGTAGGGGCCATCCATGCCCGCGGGCTTGCGCTTTTCAGGCGTCACCAAGACCTTCAAGGCCGAGACGCGCGATGTTGCGGCCTTGCGCGGTGTCGCGGGCGAGATCGCGCCCGGGCAAATCACGGGCCTTGTGGGCCCCGACGGTGCCGGAAAAACCACACTGGTGCGCGTGCTGGCGGGCTTGCTGGATGCCGACGGCGGCAACGTTGAAATGGCGGGCGGTGAGCCGGGCCAGCATGTGCGCATTTCCTACATGCCGCAGAAATTCGGCCTCTATGAAGACTTGAGCGTGCAGGAAAACATGACGCTGTACGCCGATCTGCAGGGCCTGGCGCCCGATCTGCGGCCCGAGCGGTTCACCATGCTCAACCGCTTCACTAACCTGGGGCCTTTTTCTGATCGTCTGGCCGGGAACCTCTCGGGCGGGATGAAGCAGAAGCTGGGCCTGGCCTGCACGCTGATCGTCGCGCCCGACATTCTCTTGCTGGACGAGCCCAGCGTGGGCGTGGACCCCGTCTCACGCCGCGAGCTGTGGTCCATGGTGCGCGCGTTGCAGGACACGGGCATCGCCGTGTTGTGGAGTACGGCGTATCTGGACGAAGCCGACGGCTGCGACCACGTGATTTTGCTGCACGACGGACAGGTGCTGGATGAAGGCGCGCCCGCCGCCATCAGCGGTCATGTCGCCAGCCGCACCTGGCGCGTGCCGGTGCCAGCAGGGCCAGATGCCGGGCGTAAGCGCGATTTACAGCGCGCGGCCATGACCCTGCCGGGCGTGGTGGACGCCCAGATCAAGGGACGCAACTTGCGCATTGTCATGGGTACGGACGGCGCGCGCCCCGACCTTGCCTTGAGTACGCTGCCCCAACTCGCGCGGCTGATGCCGGAGCCCACGGCACCGCAGTTCGAGGACGCGTACTTGGCGGCCATGCGCAAACAGAACCTGCTGGCGGCAAGTGTGGCCTTTGATTCCGCGGTGGCCGTTACGCCCGAGGCTGAAGCCGCGCGCGACGTGGTGATCGAGACCAAGGATCTATCCAAACGCTTCGGCGCCTTCACGGCGGTGGACCGTTTCAGCTTCGCG
>JAEUKM010000086.1 GCA_016793085.1 Rhodospirillaceae bacterium | reverse complement strand
ATCTGGCAACCGGCTCGCGCGGACAGTACGCTGGCGCGGGCACGTTCCAATGGTCGGGCGCGAACCGCACGCATTTCTGGGTGGATCCCAACAACAAGATCGTCGGCCTGCTGATGACCCAGATGGATCCTTTCGATGGTTATTTCGAGGAAGACATGCGCGCGCTGACCTATCAGGCCTTTATCGGGTAATCCGCGGCAGTGTTTAACCGATGACCGCGCCCGCCATACCCGGCCTCACGCGCCACTTCGCCACCATCGGCCAACGCCAGGTGCATTACCGGCGCATGGGACCAAAGGATGGAAGCGGCCCCCCGATCATCGCCATTCACCGCCTGCCGCGTTCATCGAAGCACATGGTGCCGTTCATGCAGACGGCGGCCGAGAAGTTCACCGTGATCGCGCCCGACTTGGCCGGCTACGGCAATTCGTGGCAGCTGCCGCCTCCTCCGGTCGCGCAGGTGAACTACATTCCGCCCTTCCGCGAGTATGTGGACGATATCGACAACCTGGTGAAAGAGCTGGGTATCACCCGCGCGGCCCTCTACGGCGAAGGCGAGGGCGCCGCGGTGGCGTTCCAACTGGTCATGCGCGATCCCAAGCGTTTCGTGTGCGCCGCACTCGACGGCCTGATGCTCTTGTCGGACACGGAAATCGCGGTGGCGCGCCGCTCGCTGCCCGCATTCGAGCCCAAGTGGGACGGCAGCCACTTTGCGTGGCTGTGGGCCTTCCTGCGCGAGGAGAACTGCTTCTCGCCCTGGTGGACGGCGCGGCTGGACACACGCATCGACAAGGCCATGCCCGATGCGGCCGAATTGCAGCAGCGTCTGGTGCAATTTCTGGCCGACGGGCGCTTAGGGCCCGGCCCCATGCGCGCCGCCAAGACCGCCACGGCCAACACCGACGGCGGGCAACTGGGGCGCGGCTATCACCTGGGCATCATCTCCGCCCTCGACTTCAAGCCCAAGGCGCACCTGCCCAACGTGAACGTGCCCATGCTGTTCACGGGCTCGCCCACGTTCCACAAGCACGTGTCTTTGGCGCGTTTATCTTCGCCGTCCAAGAATTGCAGCTTCAAGCTGGCCCCGAATTTGATCGAGGCGCGCGCCGCCGCCGTGGAGTTTCTGGCCGCCAACATTGGCCGCGCCAACCCGCCGCCGCCCGCCCCGCCCGCCAAGCCCATACCCCACGCCCTGTGGGAGGATTTCGTGCCCGCCAAGGGCGGCCAGCTTCATGTGCAGATGAACGACGATGTCTCCACCGTGCCGCTGCTGGTGCAGCACGATGCGGCCTCGTCGGTGGGGACGGTGGAGCCCATCAGCAAGTTCTTCATCGGGCGCAGAACGGTTCTGGCCTTCGACCTGCCGGGCTCGGGCGAGTCCGATAACACGATCGGCGAAGATGGTATCGAGGTGCATCACTACGCCGAGGTGCTGCAATCGGTGCTGGAGACATTTGGTCTCGAGAAGGTGGATTTCTACGGCATGTGGGGCGGGGGCTTCGTCGGCCTTGAGATGGCGCTGATGCCGCAGAACCGCATCCGCAGGCTCGTCATGTCCAACGTCTTCCAGCACGAGGGCGAGGAGCGCCAGAAGTTTCTGGATAACTACACCCCACCCATCGAACCGGTCTGGCACGGCGGGCATTTGCTGCAGTGCTGGCAGCAGATGCGCGACCAGGGCATCTATTATCCGTGGTTCGACCGCACGGCTGCGGGCGTCATCAAGCGCGAGCCGTATCTGGATGTGAGCATGATCCACGAGCGCGTGTGTTCGATGCTGAAGGCGGGCAACATGTACCGCACCGCCTATCAGGCGCACTTCCGTTACCCGACCTACGAGAAACTCAAGCAGTCGCCGGTGCCGACGTTGATCGCCACCACCAAGTGGGACCCCAACAATCCGCACACCCAAGCGGCAGCCAAGGCAGCGCCCGACGCCAAGTTCCAATTCCTGGATGAAGACTTCGCCAAGTGGGGCGAAAGCTTTTTGGGCTTCCTGGAGGCAGGAGACCGCTAGGCCCGGATTGACTCGATCTTCGAATCGGCGTATTCCGCCCGCCATGCGAAACGCTATGCACATCACGACGACCACCACGACCACGAGCCGCTCCGGCGGGCCCGTGCGGTGGTGCATGCGTTAAGCGAGTTTCGCATATCACAACCCAAAGGCCCCGCCGGCGACGGTGGGGCTTTGTGTTTTTCAGGCCTCTCCGTCCCCCACGCCTCACCACGGAGAGAGACGATGAACAACGATTTAGAGATTGCCGCGAACGACCACCGCCGCATCGGGCGGCGGATGGATTTGTTTCACCAGCAGGATGAAGGCCCGGGCATGGTGTTCTGGCACCCTCGAGGCATGGCGCTTTATCGCGTCATCGAGGAGTACATCCGCAAGAAGATGCGGCGCGCAGGATTCGCTGAAATCCGCACCCCGCAAGCCTTGGCGCGCCGATTGTGGGAGCAAAGCGGCCATTGGGAGAAATTCGGCGCGCATATGTTCTCGTTCTCGGCGAAGGACCTGCCTTCGCC
>JAEUKM010000073.1 GCA_016793085.1 Rhodospirillaceae bacterium | reverse complement strand
CGTTCCTGGATGAACTTGAAGCGCTCCTCGGGCTTGCGGCCCATGAGCTGTTCCACCAGCTTGGCGGTGGCCTTGGCGTCGGCGCGTTCCTTGGGGTCCATGGCGTCGGGAATCTGAACACGCAACAAAACCCGCTTGCCCGGGTCCATGGTGGTTTCCTTCAGCTGCGCGGGCGGCATTTCGCCCAGGCCCTTGAAGCGGCTGACCTCGACCTTACTGCGTGAATCAAAGTGCGACTTCATCAGGCGTTCTTTGTCGGCATCGTCGCGGGCGTAGATCGAGACGTTTTTCTGCGTCAGGCGGTAGAGCGGCGGCATGGCCAGGAACAGGTGCCCGTTTTCGATCAGCTTGGGCATCTCGCGGTAGAAGAACGTCATCAACAGGCTCGCGATATGCGCGCCGTCCACGTCGGCGTCCGTCATGATGATGATTTTTTCGTAGCGCAGCTTGGCCAGGTCGAATTTATCACGTATGCCGCAGCCGAGGGCCTCGATCAGGTCCTGTAACTCCTGATTGGCGCGCAGCTTTTCGTCGCTGGCCGAGGCTACGTTCAAAATTTTGCCGCGCAAGGGCAGAATGGCCTGGGTTTCGCGGCTGCGAGCCTGCTTGGCCGAGCCGCCGGCCGAATCCCCTTCGACGATGAACAACTCGGTGCCGGCTGCTTCTGCACGGCTGCAATCGGCCAGCTTGCCCGGCAGGCGCAGCTTCTTGGTCGCGGTCTTGCGCGACATATCCTTGTCCTGCTTCTTGCGCAGGCGCTCCTCGGCGGTCTGGATCGCCACATCGAGGATGATCTCGGCCGTTTCGGGGTTGCCCGACAGCCAATGATCCATGTGGTCCTTCACCACGGTCTCGACCAGCTTGATCGCGTTGACCGAAACCAGCTTCTCTTTGGTCTGGCCCTGGAACTGCGGCTCGCGGATGAAGACCGACAGCATCATGCAGCTGCCGCCCCAGACATCTTCACCGGTCAGGATGCCGCCTTTCTTGTTGCCGGTCATCTCTGCATACGCTTTGACCGAACGCAGCAGCGCCGACTTGAAGCCCTGTTCGTGCGTACCGCCTTCGGGTGTGGGCACGGTGTTGCAGTACGAATTGAAGAAGCCTTCGTTGTCCTCGGGCCAGCACATGGCCCATTCCACACGGCCGTCTTCGTCGCTGAACTTGGCGTTGCCGTGGAACACGGCGCCGGCAACCGTCTTGCGGCCGTTGGTGACGTGGGCCAGGTAATCGGTCAGCCCGTTGGGGAAATGGATTTCCTCCTGCTCGGGTACGCCCTCCACACCTTTCAGCAACGCCTTGTCGCACGACCACTTGATGCGCACGTCTTCGAACAGGTACGCCTTCGAGCGCGTCATGCGGTAGACGGTGGCGGGCTTGAAGTTCGCCTTGTCGCCGAAAATCTTTTCGTCGGGAACGAACGTCACCATGGTGCCGCGGCGGTGCGAAGGGCCGATCTTGGCGAGTTTACCTTTCGGGAGCCCGCGCGAGAACTTCTGCTGCCAGGCAATCTTGTCGCGCGAGACTTCTACGGTCAGGTCCTGCGACAGCGCGTTGACGACGCTGACGCCCACACCGTGCAGGCCGCCCGAAGTCTGGTACACCTTGTCCGAGAATTTCCCGCCCGAGTGCAACGTGGTCATGATCACTTCAAGCGCGGACTTGTTCTTGAACTTCGGGTGCGGATCGATGGGGATGCCGCGGCCGTTGTCGCGGATCGTCACCTCGTTGCCTTCGCCCAAGTGCACCTCAATGATCGACGCATGGCCCGCCACGGCTTCGTCCATGGCGTTGTCCAAGACTTCGGCGATCAGGTGGTGCATCGCCTTTTCGTCGGTGCCGCCGATGTACATGCCGGGGCGGCGGCGGACGGGCTCAAGCCCTTCCAGAACTTCGATGTCTTTGGCGGTATAACCGCCGCCGCGTTTGGATGATGATTGGAAAAGGTCGGCCATAGCGTCATTATATAGTAGGGGCGGGAGTCGAGAGCCAGGGAAAGTAGTGAGGTTCTCGGAAAACCACAAGATGTTGGGTAATTTCACATGACCACCGATAAACCGCAGCCTTTGGCGCCCACGGGCGAGCTGTCGCTCCGGGTGCTGGCCATGCCCGCCGACACCAACCCGGCGGGCTACATCTTCGGCGGCTGGGCCGTGGGCCAGATGGACATGGCGGGCGCGCTGCATGCCGGCGGGCTGACCGGACGGCGCGTGGTGACGGTGGCGATTGACGCCATGAAGTTCCACAAGCCGGTGCACGTGGGCGATGAGGTGTCGTGCTACACCAGTGTCGTCCGCACGGGCCGCACGTCCATTGCGCTCTTGATCCAGATGTGGGTGCGCCGCCGCTCGATTTTGTCCGAGCCTGTGCATGTCACCGAGGGCATCTTCACCTACGTGGCCCTGGACGATAAAGGCCAGCCGACGCAAATCCCGAGGCCGTAACTCGTCATGGCCGAAGCCGCAGAAATTTTGAATCAGGCCGCGCGCGTCTTTGCGGGCGTTGTCGGCGCGGCGCACGTCATCACCGACCCGGCCGAATGCCGGGTCTATTCCAACGATATTTTCTTCTGGGACGATGCCTACGTTGCCGATGTGGTGGTGCAGCCCGCATCCACGGCCGAAGTCGCGGGCGTCGTCAAAGCCGCGCGCGACTTGGGCCTGAGCATCACCACACGCGGCGGCGGCATGTCCTACACCAAGGGCTACGTGCCGGGTGTCGCGGGTGCGGTGCTGATCGACATGCGCCGCGTGAACGAGATCTTCGAGGTCAACCCCGTCGACCGCTACATCGTGGTGGGTGCGGGTGCCACCTGGGACAAGGTGGTGGAAGCCTTGAAGCCGCATGGCTTGAAGCTGGTGTTCGCCGCGCCGTTTTCAGGCATCTACTCCACGGTCGGCGGGGCGCTGTCGCAGAACGTGCCTTCCAGTATGAAGGGTATCCTGGGCCTGGAGGTGGTGCGCGCCGATGGGTCCATCGTTCGTACAGGCTCCTGGGGGCGCAAAGCCAGCCACGGCAAGGCCGCACCCTTCTTTCGCGAGTACGGCCCCGACCTGACAGGAATTTTCACCGGCGACACGGGTGCGTTCGGCATCAAGACCGGCGCCGTGCTGCACCTCTACGCCAAGCCCGAGGGCGCGGCCCATGCGTCGTTTGCGTTCGAGACCTACGAGGACATGGCCGCCACCATGATCGACCTCGGGCATTTCGATTATCTCTACCGCCGTGTTGGCCTTGATCCGTTCAAAAGCCAGAACTCGGTAAAAGTCGGCTTCAAGGAAGCGCTGAAAACCCTGGGCGACGTGTCCACATCAGGTACTTCTATTTTGGGCGGCATCAAGGACACCGTGAAGATGGCAGCGCAAGGCACGACCAACTTCATGGAGGGCGTGAAGTGGTCGCTGCATCTCTCCACCGAAGGCTTCGACAACGCTACCGCCGAGGCGGGGATGGCCAAGGTGCGCAGCGTTTGCGTGAAGCGCGGCCGCGAGATCGCCAACGTGCTGCCCCGCGCCATGGAAGCCCGCGGCTTCTCGGTGCGCGGCTTCTTAGGGGGATTGGGCCAGCGCTGGGTACCTACCAACTCGCTGTGGCCACTGTCGCGCGCGGTTGAAATCGCCACCGCCGTGCAGGGCTTTTTCAATGCGCGCCGGGCCGACATGCAGCGCTTGGGCATCCAGGAAAGCTACATGACCAACTGGGGGCAGGGATATTTCCAGTGCGAGCCCAGTGTCTACTGGGCCGACGAGGTGAGCGAGCTGCACCTGCGCCATCTCGGCAAGGACGAAGCCGATAAATTCCGGGGCCTCAAGCCCAATCCCGAGGCGCGGGCGTTCGTGAAACAGATACGCGCCGAGCTGCGCGATTTTTTTTTCAAGCTGGGCGCGGTGCATGTGCAACTGGCCAAGTACTATCCGTATGAAGAAGCACTCTCGCCCGAGACGTGGCGGCTGCTGAACGACGTGAAGACCGTGCTGGACCCCGACCATCGCCTGAACCCTAAGAACCTGGGGCTGTAGCGGAATGTCTCAATTCATTTCCGGCATCGCGCTTCTGGTGCGCGATTACGGCGAGGCCTTGGCCTACTACACGCAAAGTCTGGGCTTCACGCTTGTCGAGGACCGCACCGACGGCGCGCGCCGCTGGGTCGTGGTGATGCCGCCGGGCGCACACGAAACCCGCATCCGTTTGGTCAAGGCCACGAAGCCCGAGCAAATTGAACGTGTGGGCGATCACACCGGCGGCCGGGTCTTTCTGTTCCTGCAAACCGACGACCTGATGCGCGATTATGCGGCCTTGAAAGCGCGCGGCGTGCATTTCATCGAGAAGCCCCGGCGCGAAGTATTCGGGCTTGGCGCTATTTTCACCGACCTCTACGGCAACCGGTGGGAACTGGTCGAGATGGCAAAGCCCTCGTAACCTATTGAATTATATTCATATTTTGCTGCCATTGACTGGCCCTGCGGCTTGGCTCACAAGCTGCCCTTATGGACGCCGCCCTGAAGCTTCCGGCGCAAGCCTACAGCACCACCGCCAAGCCGCTCTTTTCGTACCGCAAGTACTGGGCGCATCGCTTTGGCACGTCTCCGTTCCTGCCCATGACCCGCGCCGAGATGGACGAACTGGGCTGGGATGCCTGCGACATCATTCTGGTGACGGGCGACGCGTATATCGACCATCCCAGCTTCGGCATGGCCATCATCGGCCGGCTCTTGGAGGCGCAGGGCTTCCGGGTCGGCATCATCGCCCAGCCCGACTGGCAGAGTGCGGAAGCCTTCAAGGAACTCGGCCAGCCCACGTTGTTCTTCGGCGTGACGGGCGGGAACATGGACTCCATGGTCAACCGCTACACGTCCGACAAGCGCCTGCGCCACAACGACAGCTACACGCCGGACGGCGAGGGCGGCAAGCGCCCGGATCGGTCCGTGCTGGTGTACGCTGCGCGCTGCCGCGAAGCCTATAAAGACACGCCGATTGTGCTGGGCGGCATCGAGGCGTCTTTGCGGCGCATCGCGCACTATGACTACTGGTCCGACAAAGTGCGGCGCTCGGTGCTGGTGGACGCCAAGGCCGACATTCTGATTTACGGCAACGCCGAGCGCGCCGTTGTGGAAGTGGCGCACCGCATGGCCAAGGGCGCCAAGGCCCAAGACCTGGATGACGTGCGCGGTGTCGCGCTGCTGAAACCTGGCGTTCCCGATGGCTGGACGGAAGCGCACGCCGACGATGTGGAAGTCAGCGACGAGGGCGCGCGTAACCTTGGCGTCAAAACCGTCGTGCGCCTGCCTGCTTTCGAGACGGTCGAGCGCGACCCCGAAAGCTACGCCCGCGCCAGCCGCGTTCTTCACCGTGAAAGCAACCCCGGCAATGCGCGGCCCTTGGTGCAAAAACACGGCGACCGCGAACTGTGGGTGACGCCGCCGCCCATTCCGCTGACCACGCCCGAAATGGACGGCGTGTACGATCTGCCCTATGCCCGCGCGCCGCACCCACTTTATGGAGATGCGAAAATCCCCGCCTGGGAGATGATCCGCTTTTCCGTGACGACCATGCGCGGCTGCTTCGGCGGCTGCTCGTTCTGTTCCATCACCGAGCACGAAGGCCGCATCATCCAAAGCCGCTCGGAAGATTCGATCATCAAGGAAATCGAGAACGTCCGCGACAAGACCAAGGGCTTCACCGGCATTATTTCCGACATCGGCGGGCCCACGGCCAACATGTACCGCCTGGCCTGCAAGGATAAGCGCACGGAATCGCTGTGCCGCAAGCCTAGTTGCGTCTATCCGGATGTCTGCCCCAACCTCAACACCGACCATAAGCCGCTGATCGAGCTCTACCGCCGCGCCCGCGCCGTGCCCGGCGTGAAGAAGGTGATGGTGGCCTCGGGCGTGCGGTATGACTTGGCGGTGAAAAGCCCCGAGTACGTGAAGGAACTGGTGACGCACCACGTCGGCGGCTACCTGAAGATCGCGCCAGAGCATACCGAGCAGGGCCCGCTGTCGAAGATGATGAAACCCGGCATCGGCGCTTACGACAAATTCAAGCAACTGTTCGACAAGGCCGCCAAGGACGCGGGCAAGGAATACTTCCTTATCCCGTACTTCATCGCCGCCCATCCGGGCACCACCGACGAAGACATGATGAACCTGGCCTTGTGGCTGAAGCGTAACAAATACCGCGCCGACCAGGTGCAAACCTTCCTGCCGTCGCCCATGGCGATCTCGACCGCCATGTACCACTCGGGCAAGAACCCCTTGAAGGCCGTGCGGCGCGGCGCATCCGAAGATGTCGGCACCGTGAAGGGTTTAAAGCAGCGCCGCCTGCACAAGGCCTTTTTGCGGTATCACGACGCCGAGAACTGGCCGATGCTGCGCGAGGCCTTAAAGCGCATGGGCCGCGCCGACCTGATCGGCCCCGGCAAGCATCAGTTGATCCCCACGTGGCAACCGGCAGGCACCGGCGACAAGGGCGGCGAAGGCAGCCGCACCGGCCGCAAGCACCGCACGCAGAAGTTCCTGACCAAGGGCGTCTTTGGTAAGCCGCGCAGGTAGTGGTTTGCTTCGGGCGCATGGCACGCGGCCGGATGCCGGACGCGCTCCTGCAAATGCAGGTCGAATGCAGGAGGGTCATTTTCCTGCTATGTGCGGCACGCAACGCTGCGCCGCATCATACCGCTGCGGTATGGGGCGTGCTTTTTCGAATCATTTAACGCGCGGGCGCAGCACGGGTCAACGTGCGCTAATAAATTTTCCACGGGAATTTTGCCGCCTAGAAATTCCGCCGGATGCCCAGTTCGCCGCGGTTGCGGTGATAGGTGAACAGGTTGATGTTGGAATAACGGTCCGAGTGGATGAAACTGACCACCGGCGTAAAGCCCCACCAGTCGATGCCGGCGTTGGACAGGCTGATGCGGTAATCCACTTGGGTGTCGTGGCGTGTCTTGCCGAAGGCCATCAGGGCCTCGTCGTACCGGATCAAGGCGCTCTGCACGCTGGCCATCACGGCAAAGCGTTGCCACAGGTTTTCGCGGTAGTAGCTCAAGCCCCCGATGTATTGCCAGGCGCGGTAGGCCGGTAAGTTCGCCCGCTCGCGCACCAGCGCCGTGGTGCCTTGCAGCAGGCTCGCGGCATCCAGCGCATAGGTTAGCGTGGCGAAGCCGGTGTAAACGGGGCCCGAGTAGTCGTCGTACTGGGGCGCGTCGTAATCGCGGTTCTCCCACGAGCCGCCGGCGCTGAGCATCCAGCGGGGCGACAGCGTTTTCTGGCCTTCAAGCCGCAGGCCCGCCGAGCGCGTGAAGGCGTCGCCGCCGAACCAGCGCCGCGAGGCAATCGCCAGAAGTGCGATCTCATCGTCGCCGCCCAGCACGAAAGCGGGCCCGGCCTGGGCGCTGATGTTGCGGTCGCTGAAATCGGGATTTGTATACTCGGTGTCGAACACCGCGCCGCCGATTTTCAGGCGCACGTTGTCGGCGATGGGCCAGCGGTAAGCGCCCGTAATTCCGGCGGATACACCAATGCCCGATTTACGCTGGGCCGTGGGGTCCAGCACGAAGGGCAGGCCGAACAGCGTCACACTGTCGGCGGTGGTGGCAGCGTTGATGTTGGTGTCGGGCGCCAGCGACAGAGACACACTGGCATCCCAGCGCTTGCGCAGCCGGATTTGTTCCAGATAGGCGGTGATGTTGGCTTGCACTTCGGGCGGCACGCCTTGGGCAATGGCCGCGCGGAAGTGATAGGCCGCCGCACTGTCATCGCCCTTCAGGAAGTAGACCTGCGCGAGATCGAGCCGCACACGGTTGAGGGTCGGGTTGCGGGCCAGAATGGCGCGGAAGCGGGCAATGGCGGTGTCGTAGTCCTGGGTGCGCGCGGCCAGCGTGCCCCGCAGAAAATCCAGATCGTTCGGATCGGCGACGGGCCCGGTTATCCCGGCCAGCGCCTGTTCGGCGGCAGCCGTGTCGCCGATCTCTAAGGCCGCACGGGCGCGCTCAAGCAAATCCTGCGGGCTTTGCGCCTGGGCGGGGGCGGCCAGCAGCGCCGCCAGTAGAAAGGCCCAGGCTTTCATATGAGTGGCGGCCTAGCGCCGCACGCCGAACGCGCCCACCAAACTCAATCCGTTGCGGCTAAGCGCGAAGGAGCCCGCCGCTTCTGAGGCGTTGGGGCCGTAGAACGCACCGTTGAACTGCCCTACGGTGCCCGCCAGGTTGACGGTGGGGTTCAAGGCCGCCACGGGCGTGGCCGTGCCTGCGAACGTGGTGCCCGTAATGGTGCCGCCGGTGAAGCTGATATTGTTCATCGTGCCTGCGGGTGTGGCGGTGGGTGCGCCGACGACGCGCGTGGCGATGTTGGTGAGCCCGCCGCTGACAGTCTTGGCCGCGAAGTCGGCCGCGAGCGAGATGGCGCCGGTGAAGGACACATCGTCGATGGGCCCGTCGATCAGCACCAGCCCCGAGGCCTGGCCGGTGAAGGTGGCGCCGCCGGTGGTGGGCATCTGTGCGGTGGTGGTGGGCTGGCCCACGGCAAAAGCGCCGAAACGCGTGACGGTGGCGCCGGCGATGGTTTTGGTCCAGGTGCCGTAGCTGACGTAGGTGAGGTTGGAGTTCGCGGTGCCGCCGTTGAAGGTCAGGTCGATCACGCTGGCGTTGGCATCGCAGGTGCCAATGCAGCTACGGTAGGTGTTGGTGCCGCGGTTATGGGTGGACGACAGGCGCGTATCGAACCGCGCGGTGCCGTCGCTCATTTTCATGTCGATGCCGGTGGTGGTGAGATCGAAGGACAGCGTGGGTGTGGCTTCCAGCCCGCCGTTGAGGTTGGTGATCTCAAGGCCCTGGTGGGCGGTTGCCGCGAACGAGGTGGGTGTGGCCAGCCGCGAGAGCGGATCGTTGGCCGTGCCGGTGCCGCCTGCGTCGATACCGGCTGGCAGCGTGGGGATCACGGGCGGCGGGCCGCTGGGATTTGTGAACACGTATTTGCCGCAAGCCGAAAGCAGCATCAGCGCCGATAAAGCCGCAAGCGCATTTCGTGTGAAGGACGGCGTCATACGTGAAGTTCCCCAGGGTGTTGTGCGGCATCCGGCAGCCTAGTGGAGCGGATTTGACA
>JAEUKM010000069.1 GCA_016793085.1 Rhodospirillaceae bacterium | reverse complement strand
CATCTTCATAGTGGTCGTCTCCATGCTGGCCGGGCGCACGGGTGCCACCGACAGCTACTTCACGGTCTACGACAATGTCGGCGGCCTGAAGTTCGGCACGCAGGTGCTGTACGAGGGCTACCAGATCGGCCAGGTCGAGAGCATCGAGCCGATGTTCAAGGGCCAGAACGTCTCCTTCCGCGTCAACTTCTCGGTGCAGGAAGGCTGGAAAATCCCCGACGACAGTGTCGCGCGCGCCTCGGTCTCGGGGCTGCTCTCAGCACTTACTATCGACATCGACGGCGGCAAAAGCGCTACCTCGCTGAAGCCCGGCGCCGAGGTGCGGGGTGCATCGGCCTCCAATTTCTTTGCGGCGTTGTCGCAGATCGGCTCCGAATTCGGCGAGATCAGCGCCAGCTCCATTAAGCCGCTATTGCAGAACCTCAACACCTATGTCCGCAGCATCGACAAGATGACGGCCGATAACGTGCCCAGCGTGCTGTCGAACCTGAACAAGATTTCGCAAGACCTCGCCCGCGACGTGCCTGAGATTACCGCCAGCCTGCGGCGCACCTCACAAGCCGTCGAACGCGGACCCCTGAAGCCCGAGAACCTGGAGCGTATCGAATCCATCATCGTCAACGTGGACGCTACCACGGCCAACCTGTCCACGCTGTCGGGCGATCTGGACGAAGTGCGCGACATGCTCTTGAAATCCATGACCACGGTGAACAAGCTGGTCGAGGACAACGCCGGCAACATTGACGAATCGGCGCGCAGCCTGCGTTATACGCTGGACACCATCGCCCGCTATGTCGACGACATCTCGCAGAACACCGAGGCGACCACGCGCAATCTGGCCGAGTTCAGCCGCGCCATACGCGAGAACCCGGGCCTTCTGGTGTCGGGTTCGCCGCAATCCGATCAAGCCAAGTCAAAGCAGCGTTAAGGGGACAGCGTAATGACCGTGATGAACCGCCGTTCTCTGTTGCTGGCCTCCGCGGCTCTAGCGCTCGCGGGCTGCTCGTCCGATCCGGTGCCGGTGGACACCTACTACCGGCTGGAAACCACAGTCTCCGCCACACGGCCGGGCGGACCCTTGAAGGGCATCGCCGAGGTCATGCCCATCCGCGGCGAAGGTGTCGTGAATGGCCGCGCCATCCTGTTCCGGCGCAGCGAAACCGAGATCAGGCCCTACAGCTACCATTTCTGGGCCGACACACCGGCCTCGATGCTTCAACGTCAACTGGTGGATGCCTTACGCGCCGGCCAGGCCTTCGACAGTGTGGCCCTGCCCGAAATGCGCTTGCAGCGCGATTACGAAATTATGGGCACGCTGCGCAAACTCGAGCACGATGCCACGCAGAACCGCGTCATCGTTGAAATCGAATTCAGCGTGCGCAAGGTGCGCAACAGCGAAGTCCAGGTGTTGAAGGTCTACAAAGCCGAGGCCACAGCGCGCGGTGACGATGTAACTGGGGCCGTGGCCGGTTTCTCCGCCGCCCTGGGCCAGGTGTTCGCCGATCTGATCGCCGATCTTGGCCGCATCGCGCCCTAAGGCTGCATTGCCCCCTGGCCGCGCCCGTTTTTAAGTCTGCATCTCGATCAGTTTGGCGGCCGAGCGTTTGGCTTGCTTCTTGCCGTCGGCGATCAGCAGGCTGAGGGCATCGATGTTCGACAGCTTCACGCCTTTCTGCTTCCACACCGCCACGCCGCTGATCGCCAGCAGCGGAAACCGCTTGCGCCGCCCGCTGCGGGTCTGGCCGGTGATGTAGCCGTTGCGGCGGTCGTCCTCGGAATAGAGGCTCTCGATATCGCGCCCGAATTTATCGCATACCGCCTTCAGTTCGCTCATCACCGCAGCGGGGGCGCAATTGCGGAAGCCCACGAAAAAGTCGTCGCCGCCGACGTGACCGATAAAACAGGCCTCGCGCGAGAATTCCGAGCGCAGAATTTCCGCGAACATCTGGATGGCGCGGTCGCCGATGCGAAACCCATACGTATCGTTGAAGGGCTTGAAGTTGTCGAAATCGAGATACGCGAAATGGTACGAGTCCGCCGTGTTCAGGATCGCCGTTGATACATATTCGTGAATCAGGATATTGCCCGGCAGCTTGCTCAAGGGGTTCTGGTCGCGCGCGAGCTTGATGTTCTTCTCGTTCAGGATCTGCAGCAGGGCGGCGGCGTGCAGGAAACCTGCGTACTTCGACTCCTCCAAGATCAGCACGCCCTCGCCGCCGGGGTGGGCTGAGAAGATCTCCAGAATCTTCTCGGTCGAGGCGTTCAGGCTGGCGTAGGCGCATGGCCTGATGAACCGCGCGAGGTTGAAGGTGCGCCGGGGGTTGCGCATCAGTTCGCGGCCATACTTGGAATAGGCGAAATGCTTCAGATCGCGTTCGTGCACGATGCCGAGCGGGTGTCCGACCTGGTCGATCACCGGAAAGAAGGCGTGGTCGCCCTCGTTGCTGAAGCGCGAGAACAGCACCTCTAAATCCTGGTCCACGAACAACGGTACGATACGCTCCAACTGTGCGGAGACCATGTCGGCATCGGTGTCAAAACGACGCCGGTCGTTTTCGCGCAACGTGACGATATCGGGATAGCTGGTGCGCAGCTTGCTTAAGTCGGTGGTCGGCCGCGCGATCATGAAGCCTTGCGCGAGATCGCAACCCAGTTCGCGGCAGACGTAAAACTCCTGCGCGGTCTCGATGCCCTCGGCGATCACCAGCGCGCCTAAGAGGTGCGCCATCATCACGATGTGCTTCAGGAATACGGTTTTCTTCGGGTCAGTGCCGATAGAGGAGATCAGGAAGCGGTCGAGTTTCAGAATGCCGGGTTCGAGGTGATAGAACAGCTGCAGGTTGGCATGGCCCGCGCCGAAGTCGTCCATCGTGAGCGCGCCGAATGCGCGGCGCAGCTCCAGCAGACGTTCCAGCCCGACGGGATTGGCCGCAAAGTCATAGCGCTCGGAAATTTCCAGCGCCAGATTGGCGTTGGAAATGCCGTAGCGCGATTTCAGCGCCATCAGGGCAGCGCGCAGGCTTCCTTGCGAAGCGCCTCCTTGCGAGACGCCTCCTTGCGAGACGATGGTGCGGCCGTCGAGGTTGACGAACAGCTTGAGAGAGCGCCACTCGGGCAGGGTGGTGAAATGCGCGAAGGAACGTTCGATGATACGCTCCTCCAGAATGTCCAGGTAACCGTCTTCCCAGCAGCGGTTGATCAGGTCGATGGGCGAATCAAACTGGTGGCGGTTGAAGCCGCGCATCAGGGCCTCGAACCCGAAGGCGCGACCGGTGTGAATATCGATGATGGGCTGGAAGGCGATATCGAGGTCGTTGGCCACATCCGCCCAGCGCCGCCGCACCGAACCCATGATGCTGGGCAGAAAGCCGGGCCCCTGGTTTCGCGGCGTATTGAACGCAACCTGATTCATGACAAACTTTAGTCCCCTGGCGCCGCCGTCTCTGTTGGTGACCCGAGACAGTTTCGGCTAAAAATCTGTTAGGGTGTAAAACAGGCAGCATCAATCGCGCATTGGGTGCGTCATCAAAATTTCAAACTCGACAAAGACCTGTCTGCTCTGTGCTTGCCCGAAGCCCCCAGCAAACCTAGTATCCGCGCCTTCCCGGCCTGGTTCAGGCTTGGTAACCCGTTGAAAAGCAAGGAGTAGCGGTGCGTTACATCAGCACCAGGGGCCGTGCGGCCGAGCTTGGATTCGACGACGTCCTGCTGGCGGGGCTTGCCACCGACGGCGGCCTGTACGTGCCCAAGACCTGGCCCCAGTTCAGTTCTGCCGAATGGGCTGCGCTGGCGGGTCTTGATTACCCGAGTCTGGCCGCTGCCATCCTGGCGCCCTTCGTGAAGGGCTCGGTGGTCGAGGCCAAGATCGGCGAACTCACCCGCGCCGCCTACGGCAGCTTCACCCACAAGGCCGTCGCTCCCCTGGTGCAGCTTGAGACGAACCTGTGGACGATGGAGCTGTTCCACGGCCCCACCATCGCCTTCAAAGATTACGCCCTGCAACTGGTGGGCTTGCTGTTCGACCACGTGCTGAAGGCGCGCGGCAGCCGCATTACAGTAGTAGGAGCCACCTCAGGCGATACGGGCTCGGCGGCCATCGAGGCCTGCAAGGACCGCGCGGCCGTGGACATTTTCATCATGCATCCGGCGGGACGCGTCTCCGAGGTGCAGCGCCGCCAGATGACGACAGTCACATCCACCAACGTGCACAACATCGCGGTGGCGGGCACCTTCGACGACTGCCAGAGCCTGGTGAAGGAAATGTTCGCCGATACGCGCTTCCGCGACGAGCTTAACCTCTCGGCGGTGAATTCCATCAACTGGGCGCGTATCATGGCGCAGGTGGTCTACTACGCCTGGGCGGCCTTGCGCCTGGGCGCGCCCCATAAAGAAGTGGCCTTCGCCGTGCCCACGGGCAACTTCGGCAACGTCTTCGCGGGCTATGTCGCGCGCAAGATGGGCCTGCCCATCGCCAAGTTCGCCGTGGGCTCGAACCGCAACGACATTCTCACGCGCTATTTCGAAACCGGGGCCATGACCGCGCTCGGCGTAGTGCCCACCTTAAGCCCGTCCATGGATATTCAGATTTCCTCCAACTTCGAGCGCCTGCTGTTCGACGCCTATGGCAACGACGCTGACGCCGTGACGGGCCTGATGGACCGCTTCAAGCAAAGCGGCGCGTATACGGTGGATGCCAAGGTTCACGCAGGCATTTTGAAAACATTCACCAGCACGCGTGTGGACGATGACGGCACCAAGCGTGTCATCAGCGAGACGTACAAGGCGACTGGTTATGTCCTCGATCCGCACTCGGCCATCGGCGTGGCGGCGGCCAAAGCCGCCAAGCTGGCCCCGGAAACGCCCGTGGTGGCGCTGGCGACGGCCCATCCGGCCAAGTTCCCCGACGCGGTGGAAGCCGCCATGGGACAGCGTCCGGCCCTGCCGCCGCATCTGGCCGGGCTTTTGACCCGTCCCGAACGCTTTACTTCGCTGCCCAACGACCTAGATCAGATCAAGGCCTACGTGCGCGGCCACTCGCGCAGCACCTGAACCGGAAACGACCGCCCCTCATGTCTGTCACCGTCACCACACTGCCCAGCGGCCTTCGCGTCGTCACCGACCGCATGGATTCCGTCGAGACGGTGGCCCTGGGCGCCTGGGTGAACGTCGGCACGCGGCATGAGACCGCAGACGTCAACGGCATCTCGCATCTGTTGGAGCACATGGCCTTCAAGGGCACGGCCCGGCGCAGCGCCCAGCAAATCGCGGAAGAGATGGATAACGTCGGCGGGCACTTGAACGCCTACACCAGCCGCGACCACACGGCCTACTTCGCCAAGGTGCTGAAGGACGACGCGGGCCTTGCGACCGATATCATTGCCGACATTCTGCTCAACTCGTCCATGGACCCCGACGAGTTGGAACGCGAAAAGCAGGTGATCGTGCAGGAGATCTCGCAGGTCAACGACACGCCCGACGACATTATTTTCGATCAGTTCCAGTCCAAAGCCTATCCCGATCAACCCATGGGCTGGCCGGTGCTGGGTTCGGAGAAACTGGTGCGCTCGGTTTCGTCGCAGCAGTTGAAATCGTACCTGAACGAGCACTACGCGGCGTCCGACACCATCATCGCCGCCTCAGGCAACATCGACCACGATGCTTTTGTAAAAGACGTGGAGCGCGCGTTCGCCGGTTTCCGGCGCGACGCCGCCATCAAGACCGTCACCAGCCAATATACTGGCGGGGAATCGCGCGAGGAACGCGACCTGGAGCAAGTTCACTTAGTCCTAGGTTTCCCCGGCGTGCCCTATGGCGATGTGGATTACTACAACGTCGGCGCGCTGTCGGTGCTGATGGGCGAGGGTATGTCCTCTCGCCTGTTCCAGGAAATCCGCGAGAAGCGTGGG
>JAEUKM010000027.1 GCA_016793085.1 Rhodospirillaceae bacterium | reverse complement strand
GCAGAAACTGAGCGGCGCATCCGTGAACAACTTCCGGCTCTGACACCCATCAGCGACGGGGTTTCGGCGGCCGTGGCCCGTCAGTATAACGAGAACCCGTACCCGCGCTGGCGTCATGGCGATTACTTTGGCGCGCAAGTCCCGTTGCCCGAATACCTGCACGGCCTCGGCGTGCCGACCGATCACTTGGCAGGGGCTAACATTCTCATCGCAGGCGCAGGCACAGGCAAACAGGTCATGCGCGTGGCCCGCCAAATTCGCGCGGCCCGGATCGTCGCTGTGGACCTCTCGGCCGCGAGCCTTGCCTTCGCCAAGCGCCAGACCGACCGCGCGGGTTTCACCGGCATTCAATACGGTATCGCCGATATTCTACGCTTGAGTGAAGCATCAGACCTGCAAAACCGGTTCGACATGATCGAGTGCAGCGGCGTTCTGCACCACACAGGCGACCCGGCGTTGGGGTTGGCGAACCTGGCCGGGTGCCTGAAGCGCGGCGGCATCATGCATCTCGACCTCTACAGCCGCCATGCACGCGCCGCCGTGTACGATGCCAGGGCCTTGATCACCGCACGCGGTGATGCGCCGACGCCCGAAGGAATCCGCGCCTTCCGCGCGCACATCATCGCCATGCGGTTGGGCCAAATTCCCGCGCGGCCCGCGGCGGAGTTGCTGCTGGCGCGTGATTTTTTCTCCCTCTCGGGTTGCCGCGATCTCGCCTTCAACGTACAGGAGTTGACGTACGACGCAGCTGAGATCGGCGCGCTAATCCGAGGGGCAGGGCTCAACCTGCTCGGTTTCCGCTTCGAAGAGAATGCATCGGGCCAGGCGTTCGCGCAAAAATACGCTGCGCGGTTTCCGCAAGATCAGTACGTGCGCGATATCGACAGCATCGCCGCTTTCGAACAGGAAAACCCGTCAGCCTTCCTGTCGATGTATCACTTCTTTGTGCAGAAACCTTAAGTATTATACGGCGCGATACGCGCGGCGATCAGCTCGCGTTCCTGCGCGGCCAGCGCGGGGGGCCGCGTCTCCGCTGGTGCATACAAGGCCTTGCCGGTCATGAAGACATCGCAGATGTGGTCCAGCGTCGCATCGCGGCCGGGTTGCAAAGCGTCCATCGTTTCATAGGCCGGCTCGCCCACGAACCAGTTGGGCTGCTTTACTAGCGGGAAGGGAAACGCACGGCGCAGGAAATAGACATGGGCGCACCGCCAGGCTTGGATGGTCGCGGCCCAATCTATGCCGTTGCGTCCAGCACTGAACTGATCGAGCGCCGCCGTGTACTTAGCGGGCGACCGCGGGGCCTGAATGAAATCAGCATGCTCCACGAATGTGCTGCCCGCGACCCGGATGACGGGGCGGCCCAGGGCCGCCATCTCCAGGCCCATCTGGCTGAACCAGATCAGACCGACCGTGGCGGCCACGGCCAGATCGTAACTGCTGATGGGATCATCGCCCGGCACCAGCCGCACGTTCGGCGGCAGGCGTCCATTCAAACTCTCGAAGTAAGCGCTGTCCTGCGGGTTCGTGCCCAGCGATTTCTTGCTGCCCGCGTTGGGATGCACGCGAATGACAAGCTGGATGTCCGGGTGCGAGGCGGCATAATTAATTGTGGCGTCAATCCAGGCGAACTGCGTGGGGAAGGTGTCGCGGCTGATGTCGAGGCCCGCCGCTTCGTCGATGCTGGATGAAAACAGCACATAGAGCGGCTTGGCCCGGTCCAGGTTCAGGGTTTTCCACACATCGCCGCCAGCCCCCACACCGCTGGAGAACATGGTGACGTCGATGGAGCGGCCATGCCAGCGCTCGGCCAGCACCGCGCCCACCTCAGCGATTTCATCGGCCGCCAAAGGCACGTTCTTCCAATCACTCCACAAGGCTGCGGCCCCGGAAATGTCCTGACAATTGGCGTTGTCGTAAAGCTGCAAGCGGCCCGGTACATGGGCTCGTTCCTCGCAAATCGTGCGCACGCCGCGCGCCTTGGCCAGTTCCAACGCAATACGTGTCGGCGCCATGCGGCCGTTGAACAGCAGCTGCGCGTCGGGCTTTTCTTCATCGAAAATACGGCTGAGGCCAAAACAGGCCAGCAAGCCGCTGTAGAGGTAACTGCCGAACACCGCAGCCGTGGAGAGGTCGTCCATGTTCAGCACATTGTGCCGGAAATGGCGGTGCACGCTGGATTTTACCCAAGACCCCACGGCCCAGTCGTCATGCGTGGCAGTGATGTAGTCTTGGGTTTTTAGGGACTGCACCCAGCGTCCAGCGGCTTTGCGGTCTTCGGTTGTCAGCCATTGCCCCAACCAACGGAACGGCATACCCCAGCCGGCCAAGCGCGTAGAGACGCGGGCCTGGCAGAACAGACAGGCATTGGCGGGCTTCTGGGCCGGTGCGCCGGTGGAGGCCTGCAGCAGGTCGCAATCGCTGAAGGCGCCGTCGCAGGTAACATACGTGACCGAGCAGCCGCGCTGGCGCAGGCCCTGCAGTATCGTCACTTGTCTCGCACTGTGGATCGACCAGTCAGTGTAAGGCGCGAAGCAGAGAATGTGGGGCAGGCGGCGCGGCACGTTTTCCGGTCCGTTCTACAAAATGACACAGAGCAGGCGGTAGCTCTGCCATGTTGCATAACAGAATCCGGTTGAAATCAGGTATACGAAACAAGGGCCTGCGCCCGGTTGCGCGTCAGCGGTGATAAAATGGTCATACTTGTCTTGGCTGGGGTTGGCTCTTGCGCGGCGGTTGACGAACACCACAGGGCGTTGCACTTTGATTTAGTTAACGAATCAACCGGGCTGCAACGGTCCGGGCGCATAAAAAACAGCGTATAGGGGGATGCACGATGGCTGTCGCCGACCATGTCGACCTTTCCAAATTCATTGAAGGCGTGAAACGCCGCAACCCGGGCCAGACGGAATTCGCACAAGCCGTGCAGGAAGTGGCCGAGGACGTGTTCGACTACATCAAGGACAAAGAGCAGTACCACGAGTATCAGATCCTGCGCCGCATCGCTGAGCCCGACCGTGTCGTCAGCTTCCGCGTCTGCTGGGAGGACGATAAAGGCAACATCCGCGTGCAGCGTGGCTGGCGCGTGCAGAACAACAACGCCATCGGCCCCTACAAGGGCGGCATCCGCTTCCACCCCAGCGTCACCGAAAGCGTGCTGAAGTTCCTGGCTTTCGAGCAGACCTTCAAGAACAGCCTGACCAGCCTGCCCATGGGCGGCGGCAAGGGTGGGGCGAACTTTAACCCCAAGGGCAAGTCCGACCATGAAGTGATGCGCTTCTGCCAGTCGTTCATGACCGAACTGTACCGCCATGTCGGCGCCGATGTGGACGTGCCAGCGGGCGATATCGGCGTGGGCGGCCGTGAAATCGGCTATATGTTCGGCCAGTACAAACGCATCACCAACCAGTTTACCGGCGTGTTGACGGGCAAGGGACTGGAATACGGCGGCAGCCTCATCCGCACCGAGGCCACCGGATACGGCGCGGTGTATTTCCTGCAAAGCATGCTGACGCATGTGGGCAAAGACCTCGTCGGCAAGAAGGCCGTGGTTTCGGGCTCGGGCAATGTCGCCACCCACGCCGCCGAGAAGATTGTGCAGCTGGGCGGCAAGGTGCTTACCCTTTCGGATTCTGAAGGCTTCATCCATGACCCGGCTGGTATCGACCAGGCCAAGATCAACTGGGTGAAAGACCTGAAGAACAAACGGCGCGGGCGCATCTCCGAGTATGTGAAGGAGTTCAAAGGGGCCACCTTCACCGGCGGCGGTGCGCGCCCCTGGGCCGTTCCCTGCGATGTGGCCCTGCCGTGCGCCACGCAGAACAAACTGAACGGCGAGGAAGCCAAGACATTGGTGAAGAACGGCTGCATCGGCGTGTCGGAAGGCGCCAACATGCCGACGACCTTGGAAGGCGTGCACGTCTTCAAGGACGCGAAAATCCTCTATGCTCCGGGCAAGGCCGCCAACGCCGGCGGCGTGTCGGTGTCGGGTCTGGAAATGAGCCAGAACTCGGCCCGTATTGCCTGGAAAGAGGAAGACCTGCAGAAAATGCTGGTCGACATCATGAAGGGCATCCACGACCGCTGCGCCGAACACGGCGGCGTGGCCGGCGGCGGCAAGTACATCGACTACGTGAAGGGCGCCAACATCGCCGGCTTCAAGAAAGTCGCCGATGCCATGCTGGCCTTTGGAGTCGTCTGATTTAACGCGCGGGTTCGAGGGGTCGGGCCCGCGCTTTTTCATTTTTGTTGAGGGGTGGGACCATGACCAAAGCATCTGACCTGTTCGTGCAGTGCCTGGAAGAGGAAGGCGTTGAGTACGTCTTCGGCGTACCGGGCGAAGAAAATCTGGATTTTCTGGACAGCCTGTCCCGCTCAACCAAGATCAAGCTGATCCTCACGCGTCACGAGCAGGGGGCGGGCTTCATGGCCTCCACCTACGGGCGCCATACCGGCAAGGCCGGGGTGTGCGTGGCCACCCTCGGGCCCGGCGCCACCAATTTCGTGACGGCAGCGGCTTATGCCCAGTTGGGCGGCATGCCGATGATGATGATTACCGGCCAGAAGCCGATCAAGAAATCGAAGCAGGGCCGCTTCCAGATTCTCGACGTGGTCTCGATGATGGGGCCCATCACGAAATATACGCACCAGCTAGCCTCGGCCGACAACATTCCCTCGCGCATCCGCGAGGCGTTCCGCCTGGCCGAAGAGGAAAAGCCGGGTGCTGTGCACCTGGAGTTCCCCGAGGACGTTGCCGACGAGCACACCGACAGCACTCCCTTACCCCGCAGCCTGGTGAGGCGCCCGGTGCCGGAAGCCAAGGCTATCCGCGCCGCCGTAAAAAAGCTGGAATCCGCCAAGTCGCCTCTGCTGGTCATCGGAGCCGGGGCGAACCGCACCATCACCAGCCGGATGCTGCTGCAGTTCATCGAGAAAACCGGCATCCCGTTCGTCAGCACGCAGCTCGGCAAGGGCGTCGTCGACGAAATGCACCCGAAGTTCGTGGGCTGCGCGGCCCTGTCGGCGGGTGACTTCGTGCACCGCGCCATTGAGGCGGCGGATGTCATCATCAACGTCGGGCACGACGTCATCGAAAAGCCGCCGTTCTTCATGAAGCGGGGTGGGGCGGAAGTGATTCACGTCAGTTCCAAGTCCGCCGAGGTGGACCCGGTGTATTTCCCGCAGATCGAAGTGATCGGCGATATCGCCAACGCCGTCTGGCAGATGAAAGAGGATATCGTCGCGCAAGGCTCGTGGGATTTCTCGAAAATGCTGAAGGCGCGCGCCGCCGAAGTGGCGCACACCAAGAGCATCGAGAATGACATGCGCTGCCCGATCTACCCGCCGTTCCTGGTGAAGACCGTGCGCGATGTCATGCCGACCGACGGCATCATCGCGCTCGATAACGGTGTTTATAAAATCTGGTTCGCGCGCAACTACCCTGCACGCATGTCCAACACCGTGCTGCTCGATAACGCGTTGGCCACCATGGGTGCTGGCCTGCCCTCGGCCATGGCCTCGGCGATGGTCTATCCAAAGCGCAAAGTCATGGCTATTTGCGGCGATGGCGGGTTCATGATGAATAGCCAGGAAATGGAAACCGCCGTGCGCCTGAAGTTGAATGTCACGGCCGTGATCCTGAACGATTCCAGCTACGGCATGATCCGCTGGAAGCAGGCCAACATGGGCTTCAAGGACTGGGGCCTGACCTATGGAAACCCTGATTTTGTAAAATATGCCGAAAGCTACGGCGCCATGGGGCACCGCGTCACCAGTGCGGCGGGCTTGGCCCCGCTGCTGAAGAAGTGCCTGGATACGCCCGGCGTGCACTTGGTTGACTGTCCGGTCGATTATGTCGATAACGACCGCATTCTGAACAAAGAGATCAAGCAGCTTGCGGCCAAAGTCTCTTAAGCGTTACTGGCGGTTCCTCTCATGACAAGTCTTCGCCCGGTTTATCCACTTTACCTCGCCAACGAGGCCCAGCAGCCCAACACGGACCTGGCCGTGACCGACAAATACACGGGCGAAGTGGCGACACGTGTTGCCTTGGCGAATGCCAAGATCATCGACGCAGGAATTGCCGCCGCCACCGACGCCGCCGAGCCCATGGCGCGCATGCCGGCCTACGAACGTCAGGCCGTGCTGGCCCATTGCGTGAAGCGGTTCCAGGAACGCTTCGACGAACTGGCCTACGCGCTGTGTATCGAAGCCGGCAAGCCGATCCGCGATTCGCGCGGCGAGGTGAGCCGCCTGATCGATACCTTCCGTATCGCCGCCGAAGAATCAGTGCGTATCACGGGCGAGATTCAACCGCTCGACATCAGCGCCCGCGCCAAGGGCTACCAGGGCATGTGGAAGCGCGTGCCGATCGGGCCATGCTCGTTCATTTCGCCCTTCAACTTTCCGCTCAATCTTGCTGCGCACAAAATCGCACCTGCCTTGGCGGTCGGATGTCCGTTTGTGATGAAGCCCGCCTCGCGCACGCCTTTGGGGGCCATCATCATAGGCGAAGTCCTGGCGGAAACGAATTTGCCAAAGGGGGCGTTCTCGATTCTGCCCGCTGCGCGCGACGGCGCCGATCTGTTCACCACCGATGAGCGGCTGAAACTTTTGTCATTCACCGGCTCGCCCGAAGTGGGCTGGGACTTAAAGGCCCGCGCCGGCAAGAAAAAAGTGGTGCTGGAGCTGGGCGGCAACGCGGCTGTAATCATCGACGCCGACGCTGATCTGGATGATGCGGTCGAGCGCGTGGTGTTCGGGGCGTTCTACCAATCCGGTCAGTCGTGCATCGGCGTCCAGCGCATCATCGTGCATGAAAGTATCTACAACACCTTCCGCGACAAACTGGTGGCCAAGACCAAGACGCTGATCGCCGGCAGCCCGCACGAGGAGAGCACGTTTGTGGGCCCCATGATCGACGTGAAGGAAGCCACGCGCCTCGATAACTGGATTCAGGAAGCCACCGCCAAGGGCGGCAAGCTCTTGTGCGGCGGCAAGCGCGAAGGCGCGATGCTGGAAGCGACTTTGCTTGAAGGGGTCGACCGCAACACCAAGCTCTACCGCGAGGAAGCGTTCGGGCCCGTGGCGATCATTTCCAAGTTCAGCAAGTTCTCGGACGCCCTGGATGAAGTGAACGATTCCAAGTTCGGCCTGCAGGCCGGCATCTTCACCCGCGACCTGTATAAAATGCTGGAAGCCTGGGATAAGTTGGATGTGGGCGGCGTGGTGATCGGCGATGTGCCAAGCTACCGCGTCGACAACATGCCTTACGGCGGTGTGAAGGACTCAGGCCTGGGCCGTGAAGGTATCCGCTTCGCCATCGAGGACATGACCGAGATTCG
>JAEUKM010000008.1 GCA_016793085.1 Rhodospirillaceae bacterium | reverse complement strand
CGTCACCTCCATCTATACGCCCAACGTGCGCTTTATCGAGATCGTGGAAGGGGGTTTTGCCGGCGGCAACGTCATTCCGGCCGACTTCCAGCCCACGCCGGAAATGCTGGCGCGCGTGCGCGAGAACATTCTGAAATCAGGCCAGGTCGGGCGGCTGGTGGCCAACGACTTCACGGCGGCCCTGGTCAGCGCGCAACTGGTCGAGCGCGACCCGCAGACCGGCGAGAAGCTCGACTACTTCAAGGTCGCGGACCTGCTGGAATCCGATATTCGCGCCAAGTTCGAGAAAGACGGCATTTCCATCCACATCGTCGGCTTCGCCAAGGTGATCGGCGATGTCGCCGACGGCGCGCTCGGCGTCATCGGCTTTTTCGTCATCGCCTTCTTCATCTCGGCGGTGCTGGTGTATTTCTTCACCCACTCTATCCGCATGATGCTGATGCCGCTGATCTGCTCTTTAGTAGCAGTGGTCTGGAACATGGGTCTGCTGACGGTCTTTAACTTCGGCCTCGATCCCATGTCGATCCTGGTGCCGTTCCTGACTTTTGCGATCGGTGTCTCGCACGGCGTGCAGAAGATCAACGTGATCGGCGAGGGGATCTTAAAAGGCATGAGCGGCTTTGACGCTGCCAAGACTGCCTTCAAAAAGCTCGTTTTGACCGGCGCCGTGGCGGCGCTGGCTGATGTGTTCGGCTTCCTCACCATTCTGCTCATCGACATCCGCATCATCCAGGAAGTGGCGATCACGGCTTCCATTGGCGTGTTCTGCGTCATCCTGACTAATCTATTCTTGATCCCGCTCTTGGCCTCGTACCTGGAACTGGGCCCCAAGTATCGCGAACGTCTGGCCAAGGCAACCGCGGCCCGCGAGCCCCTGTGGCACTCGCTCGCCAATTTCACTGAGCGTAAGAGCGCCACCATCGCCATCTGCATCAGTGTGGTGCTGTTCATCTACAGCGCCTTCATGTCGCAGTTCGTGCGCATCGGCGACGTCCTCTCGGGCGTGCCCGAGCTGCGCCCCGAATCGCGCTACAACCAGGATGACAAGGTCATCACCGACAGTTTCTCCATCGGCACCGACGTCATTCAGGTGATCGTCGAGACGGTGCCGAATGGGTGTATCCAGCACGACGTGATGGCGAAGATCGACGAATTCGCCTGGGAGATGACCAACATCCCCGGGGTGCAGTCCACCATTTCCATGCCGCAGGCGGCCAAGCTGGTGAACGCGGGCTGGAACGAGGGCAACCTCAAATGGCGCGTGCTGCCGCGCAATGAGCAGCTGTTGGTTCAGGCCACCCAAGGCGTCGACACGGCCACGGGACTCTTGAATCGCGATTGCAGCGTCATGCCGGTGGTGATTTTCACCGAGGACCACAAGGCTGAAACCATCGAGCGCATCGTCGCGGCGGTGAAGAACTTCGCGGCCGCCAACGACGGCGACCGTCATAAATTCAAACTCGCCACGGGCAACGTCGGCGTCATGGCCGCGACAAATGAAGTCGTTGCCGCCAACGAATTCCCGATCCTGCTGTGGGTCTATGCCGCCATCGCGGTCTTGTGCCTGGCGCTGTTCCGCTCGTGGCGGCCCACCATCTGCATTCTGCTGCCGTTGGTGCTGGTGTCGTTCATGTGCTACGCGGTCATGGTGCTGCTGGATATCGGGCTTAAGGTCTCGACCTTGCCCGTGGCGGCGCTGGGCGTGGGCATCGGGGTCGACTACGGCATCTACATCTTCGCCCGCCTGAAAGGCATGCTTGACGATGGAATGCCGCTGCGGGAAGCCTTCTTCCGCACCCTGCAAATTTCGGGCAACGCCGTGGTGATGACGGGGCTGACGCTGACCATCGGTGTCGGCACCTGGATTTTCTCGGCCCTGCAGTTCCAGGCCGACATGGGCCTGCTGCTGTCATTCATGTTTGTCGCCAATATGCTGGGGGCGATCATCCTGCTCCCGGCGCTGGCCCGCTTCTTCATGAAGGCGAAGTAGGAACTTTAAACCTTCAGCACGTCATCCAGCGCGTTGACGTGCTCGGGGATGGCGCTGGGCGGCAGGGCGGGGCCGGTATACCCCACGATCTCCAGTAATTTTTGCGTGGGCACGCGGCCCTGGGGGCCGATGAACGCCACCTTGGCGATGCCGATGGCGGCCACGTCGCCGTCCACGACGAGCTGATGGTAGAGAAATATCCACTTGTCATCCCAGCATATGGTGCGCGCGGACACCTCGAAAGCCTGGAAGGGCTTCACCGCGCGGCGGAAGCGGATGGTGTTGGAGCCCAGCACCGGCAGCAGCTTGGCGGCCCGGATCAGCCGCCACGCGCCGTTGCTGGCCATCAGCGTCACGCGCGCGATATCCATGAAGCTGGCATAGCGGCTGTTGGTCATGTGCAGGTTGAAATCGCAATCATGCGGCCAGCAGCGGAAGCCGTAGCGGGCTTCCTCCATGAATCCGATGGGGCCATTGAGGACGCGGCGGATAATCGCGGCCAGCATCGTCCATGCGAAACGGAAGATCAGGTTCATGACTGGTCAGGAAATCTCAGCGCGCAACGGCAGGAACTCTATTTGTTGGCGGAAGGCCCCTCCGGTCAAGGCGAATGGCGGCCAGCGGAACGCATGGCCGCCATTCAATTCCTTCAAACCTCAGGCCGCGAACGCCGTGTCGAACAGGTCTTCTTCCACGTCCATCAGGGTCTTGCCGCCGGCCAGGATGGTCGACAGCAACGCGCCCGTCTGGGGCAGGATTTTCGCCATATAGAAGTTGGCCGTCTTCAGCTTGCTTTTATAGAAGCCTGTGGGGTCGTCGTTCTGCTTGGTCAGCGCCAGCTTGGCCATGCGCGCCCACAGGTAACCCAAGGCCACGTAGGCGAACAGATTGAGCAGGTCCATCGAGGCCGCCCCCGCTTCGTCCGGGTTGCCCATGCCTTTCTGCGCGACCGCGCCCACGGCCTGCTGCAAGCGGCCCACAGACTTGGCCAGTTGCATGACGTAATCTTCCATGGCCGGGTCGGCGGCGTTCTCTTCAATGAACGCCTGCACCGGGTGGAAGAACGCGCGGAGGTACCGGCCATAGTGCGCGCCCATCTTGCGCCCGACGAGGTCCAACGCCTGAATGCCGTTGGTGCCTTCGTAAAGCTGGGTAATGCGCGCATCACGCACGAACTGCTCCATGCCGTGCTCGCGGATGAAGCCGTGGCCGCCGTAAATCTGCACGCCCAGGTTCGCGACGTTGAAGCCGGTGTCGGTACCGAAGGACTTCACGATAGGCGTCAGCAACTGCACCAGGTCGTCGGCGGCCTGGCGTTCCTCGGCCGTCGGGGCCTTGGCCGCCGTGTCCAGCGCTTGGGCCACCCACATCACCAGGGCGCGCGTGCCTTCGGTCAGGGCCTTGCCGGTCAGCAGGTTCTTGCGCACATCCGGGTGGACGATGATGGGGTCGGCCGCCTTATCGGGGTATTTGGCCCCTTTCAGGGCGCGGCCCTGGATGCGGTCTTTTGCATACGCGAGCCCGCTTTGATAGGCCACTTCGGCCAAGCCCAAGCCTTGCACGCCCACACCCAGACGCGCGGTGTTCATCATGGCGAACATCGCCCGCATGCCCTTGTGTTTCTCGCCCACCAGCCAGCCGGTGGCGTTGTCGAAGTTCATGACGCAGGTGGCATTGGCCTTAATGCCCATCTTGTGTTCCAGCGAGCCCACCGCCAGCGAATTGCGCTGTCCCACGCTGCCGTCGGGCTTGGGGATGAACTTGGGCGTGATGAACAGGCTGATGCCCTTCACGCCCGGCGGCGCGTCGGGCAGTTTCGCCAATACAAGATGACAAATGTTCTGCGTCAGGTCGTGCTCGCCGGCGGAAATGAAAATCTTGGTGCCGGTGATTTTGTAACTGCCGTCGGGTTGCGGGTCGGCCTTGGTGCGGATGAGGCCTAAGTCGGTACCGCAATGGGGCTCGGTCAGGCACATGGTGCCCGACCACGAACCATCGACGAACTTCGGCAGATAAGTCTGCTTCTGCTCGTCGGTGCCGTACAGTTCCAGGGCGTTGTAGGCCCCGTGCGTCAGGCCCGGGTACATGCCAAACGCCATGTTGGACGAGCAGATCATCTCCTCGATCAGCATGTTGAGCGCCTTGGGCATGCCCTGGCCGCCGTATTCGGGGTCGGCCGACGTGCCGCACCAGCCGCCCTCGGCGAACTTCTGGTAGGCCTCCTTGAAGCCCTTGGGCGTGCGCACCACGCCGTTTTCCAGCGTGCAGCCTTCCTCGTCGCCCGAGCGGTTGAGGGGAAACAGCACTTCGGAGGCCAGTTTGCCTGCTTCCTCCAGCACGGCATCCACGACATCCGACGTAAAATCGCCGTAGCCTTCCAGTTTTTGCAGGCTTTCGCCGTCGAACAGTTCGCGGAACACAAACTTCATATCGCGCAGGGGCGGTGTGTATGTGGCCATGATCGCTCTCCCTTAGTTTAGTTGCGCAGCGGCTTGCCGGTATCGAGCATGTGCTCGATGCGGGCCAGCGTGGCGTTGGTTTTCAGAAGCTCCAGGAAGGCCTGACGCTCCAGCTTCAACAGGTCTTTCTCGGTCACCGTTTCGGTGTGATCGGTCTTGCCGCCCGTCAGCACCTTCGCCAACGCCAGAGACACCGTCACGTCGTGCGGTGTGGCCTTGCCGGTGGCGACAAAGCCCGACAGCGCCATCTTCAAGGCGGCGATGCCGGTGGGGCCGGGCAGCGAGATGATCTGCTCCTTCGGCGGCTGGTAGTCTTTGGCGAGGGCGAGTGCTTTGGCCTTGGCGTCGGCAAGCACGCGGTCGCGGTTCATGGTGATGCCGTCCTGCGCGCGCAGGAAGCCCATTTCCTTGGCCTCGAAGGCGGACTTGGACACCTGCGCCGTACCGATCATTTCAAAGGCCTTGGCCACGGCGGGCATGGGCCCCTTGGGCAGGCGCTTGTCGGCCTTGTAGCGCAGCAGCATTTCCTTGCAGCCGCCCCAGCCGGGGATCACGCCCACGCCCACTTCCACCAGGCCGGTGTAAAGCTCGGCGTGCGCCTGGATGGCGTCGGAGTGCAGCAGGATTTCGCAGCCGCCGCCCAGCGCCATGCCCATGGGGGCCGAGACGACGGGGAAGGGGGCCTGCTTCAGGGCCAGGTAGGTTTTCTGGCCGTCCTCGATCTGGCTTTCGATTTCACCCCACACGGCCAAATTCGCCGCGAAGATCACCAGGCCGATGTTGGCGCCCACCGAGAAGTTGGGGCCTTCGTTATGAACCACGAGGGCCTTGTACTGCGGGTTGGCCTTCATGAACTTCATGGTGTCTTTGTAGCCAGCCATGGTCAGTGGATCGAGCGCGTTCATTTTGGACGCGAACTCGAAGCACAGCACGCCGTCGCCGATGTCCCACACCCGTGCGGATGGGTTCTTGATCAGCGGTTTGCCCGCGCGCTTGATGTCAGCCAGTTTCAGCACGCCCGGCGCCCGCACCACGTCGGCATATTCGCCCTTGGTGGTCAGGTATTGCAGCTTGCCGTTCTCGGTGCGGTAGAAGCCGCCTTTCTCGGCGGCCAGCTTCAGCATCGGCGGCACTTTCTTGCCGTCCTTGGCCAGCTTCTCGGCGAACCAGGCCGCGCCCATTTTGTCGATGGTTTCAAACGGGCCGTTCTCCCAGCCGTAGCCGTCCTTCATGGCTTCGTCGACATCGACAATCGTGTCGGCGATCTCGGGCACCAGCGAGGCAGTGTAGACTAGGCCTTGGCTGGCCAGTCTCCAGGCGAACTGCCCGCCCTTGTCGGGGTGCTCCACCAGAGCTTTCAGCCCGCCTTTCTTGGAGACGCTCAAGCTTTCCAAGCTGGCCTTCACCGAAGGCCCGTAGGTAGCGGTTTTCAGATTAATGCTTTCCTTGGTGCGCGAACCGTCCGGGTGCTTGCTCATCTTGTAGAAGCCGCTCACGCCTTTGCGGCCGATCCAGCCGTTCTTCAGCATGGTGGTGATGACCGGCGGCTCGCCGTGGATGCGCTGGTAGTCGTCGTCCTTGGCCAGGCGCGACTGCATGGATTTGGCCACGTGGGGCATCAAATCCAGGCCCACTAGGTCCATCACGCCGAAGATGGCGGTCTTGGGAATACCGAAGGGCTTGCCGCTCACGGCATCGGCTTCCTCCACGGTCAGCCCAAGATTGATGGATTCCACCACGCCCGCCTGCATCCAGTAGGTGCCGATACGGTTGGCGATGAATCCGGGCGTGTCCTTACAGACGATGACGCCCTTGCCCAGGTTGATATCGCCGAAGGTTTTGATGGTCTCGACCTGCTTCTTGTCGGTCTTGTCCGAGACCACCACTTCCAGAAGCCGCATGTAGCGCGGTGGATTGAAGAAGTGCGTGATCATGAAGTCGGGCACCAGCGAGGCGGCCATGCCGCCCGTCAGGTCTTTTAAGGGAATCGTCGAGGTGTTGGACGAGACGATGGAGCCCTTTTTGCGGTTGGCGTCGATCTTTTTGTAAAGCTCCTGCTTGATATCCAGGCGCTCGATGACGGCTTCCACGATCCAGTCGCACTCGCCCAGCAGCTTCAAGTCGTCCTCGGTGTTGGCCGCCGTCATCAGCTTCGCGTTCTTCTTGCTCATGAACGCCGCCGGTTCGGTTTTCAACAGCTTGGCAATCGCGCCTTCCGCAATCACGCTCCGGTTCTTGGCATCCTTCGGCACGATGTCGAACAGGATCACCTCGACTCCGGCGTTGGTCAGGTGCGCGGCAATGCCCGCCCCCATCACGCCGGCGCCGATCACCGCCGCTTTTTTAATGTCGCCCATGGCGGTGGCTCCTTACATAGCTTCCAGAACGGTCGCGATGCCTTGCCCGCCGCCGATGCACTGTGTGGCTAAGGCGTATTTCTTCT
>JAEUKM010000401.1 GCA_016793085.1 Rhodospirillaceae bacterium | reverse complement strand
TCAGAAGGGCGTCGTCGCGCGTGTTGATGCGGTAGCGCGTGGCGAGCGCGCCCAGCAAACCCGCCGCCGCGACGGTCGCGCGCGAAGAGCCGGCCAGCGCCGCCGTCTGCGGGTCCTGACGCAGCTTGATGGCCGAGGCCGCCGGAGCGGGCACCGAATAGCGCACGTAGGTGTCGCGGTTCTGCTCATCGTCCAGTTCGGTCGAGAGGCCCGTGGTGGAAATACCGATGGCGGCGTCGTAGCTGGCCGGGAAGGGCGGCACCACGTTCTGGCGCGGTCCGTTGCCCGCCGAGGTGAGCAGCACCAGGCCTTCCTTGGCGGCAGCGGCCACGGCGGCTTCAAGATTGATGTTGTCGCGCGAGACGAACGTCTGCGCCACGATCTTCACGCCCTGCCTGGCGAACCACGAATAGGCGAACTCAAGCTGTTCAAAATCGATGCTTTGCTTGCCGGTATCGGGGTCTTGCAGGAAGGGGCTGGCAACGTACAGCTCAAGGTCGTTGCCGGGGGCCGCGGTCTGGAAACTTTCGATCAGTTCGGCCGCCATCACCTCGGCGTGCGGAATGTTGCCGGGCCCCGGCTGGAAGCGCGCCGGAATCATCGCCGAGGTCTGGAACGTGATGCTTTTCACCTTCACATGGTCGAAGCGCTTCAGCGCGTCGTGACGCATCGCGAAGTCCACCAGGCCGATCTTGATGGTGTCGGCAATCGCGACGGTCGCCATCCAGGTCGTCAGCACCGCCGACAACGCCGTGACGCACGCCAGTTGTGTGAAGCGAAGCAAAGCCATGACGGTCCCCCGCTGCTTATGCGAGGCGCAACCTCGCTCTACGCCTTACTTTAAGCACGTGAATTTCCTGATAGAGAAAGCCACAGGACAATCTGACAGCACGCAAAAAGCCAATATTTGCGGGGCTTCACGCAATCTTCACGAGCCCGTGACCATGACCCTCTGACACGGCGCTGTCATGTTACGACAGCGCCGGCGGCGCTAGGCTTAAGGGAATCGTCGCCACCAGCAACGCGGCCATCACCACGTTGAAGACGCGCTTGCGCCGGGGCGAGTTCAGCGTGTCGCGCAAGGCCGAGCCCATCAGCATCCACAAGCCGGTGCACGGAATGCTGATCAGCATGAACGCCGCGATCAGAAGGCACGCTGTTGTCCACGACACGCCTGCCTGCGGCATCATGGCGGCGGCGGTGACGGCCATCATCAGCGCCTTGGGGTTCAGGTACTGAAAGCCCAGGCCCTGCCAGAACGACCAGGGCTTGGGCTGGTGCTCCGCGTCGCGCTGCTCCGCCCGCACGTCCTCGCGCAGCATCGATAGCGCGGTCAGGATCAGCGCCACGGCGGCCATGATCTGCAAGCCCACGGCCAGCGACGGGGCGGTGGCCGCCAGCGCGCCGAAACCCAGGGCCGCCAACACCAGCAGCGTTACCATGCCCGCCCAAATGCCCAGTGCGTGCCCAAGCGTGCGTTTCACGCCGAAGCGCGCCCCCGAAGCGGCCAGCAGGATGTTGTTGGGGCCGGGCGTGATGCTGCTGACGAACGCGAACGAGAGCAGGCCTAGCAGCCAGGGCTCCAGCGTCAGGGCCGGGAAGGCCAGGTCTTGGAACAGATCGGACATTGTTTTCATCCGGTTTAGGTCAATACGCGGGTGTGCGTGGATTGTCCTATTGTCCGGATAAATGTATTGCGTCAACTGATACATTGATCTAAGACACTATAGGTGGGTAATCATACAGCTTTTTTAATGTTGATTCAGCGCAATCCGTGGAACCATTGAGCATCGGCAAGGCGATTGCGGCAGATATGTTGGCCCAGACCGATTTTTGCGTGACTTTTCAGCGGAGACTTGTCTTATGACAATGTGGAAGCCCGACCTGACACGGTTCGGTGGCCATCCCGCCGAGGCCCTGGCGGAGGCGATTGCCGACGCTATTGCCTCGGGCGCCTTGCCGCCCGGAACGCGCATGCCCACGCACCGCGAACTGGCCTACGAGCTGGGTTTGGCGGTCGCGACCGTCTCCAAGGCCTACAGCATTGTCGCGCGGCGCAACCTCGTCAGCGGCGAAGTGGGCCGCGGCACCTTTGTCGCCTCGGGCCCGCGCATGCCGGCTCTGGCCGACCCGGAAGCCGAAGCCGCCAACACGATCGATTTGCGCATCTGCATGCCACCTGCCGTGGGGCAGGACGTGGTGCTGGCCGCCGCCATTGAAGACGTCGTGCGTGCCGGCGGCGCCCGCGCCATGCTGCGTTACCCGCTGCCCGGCGGTTCGCCGCAGCAGCGCGGCGCCGCGGTGACGTGGCTTGAGCGTTTATTCCCGCAGACCAACGCCTCGGAAGTGCTGCTGACCTCGGGCGCGCACCAGGCCATTGCCGTTGCGATTGCGACCGTGGTCGGCACCGGCAACGTCATGCTGTGCGATCCGCTCACTTACGCGGGCACCGCTCAGCTTGCCAATGTCATGGGCATCATCCTGCGCGCCGTGCCGGTAGACGAACACGGCATGATTCCGGCCGCGCTGGAAGAAGCGATTGCGCGTCATTCGCCCAAGGCTCTGTTCATCGTGCCCACGTTCCAGAACCCCATGGCCTTCACCATTCCGCAAAGCCGCCGCGAGGAGCTGACGGCCGTGGCCCAGCGCCACAACATCATGATCATCGAGGATTCGGTCTACGCCGACATTCTGGATGCGCCGCCCAAGCCTTTCGCGGCGCTAGATCCCGACCGCACGGTGCTGCTGACCAGCATGTCGAAGTCCGTGTGCGTCGCCTTGCGCGTGGGTATGATCCGGCTGCCGCGCGCCCTTGTCGCGCAAGCCGAAAACATTTTGCAGTCGCTGGTGCTGGCCAACCCGCCGCTGATGGCCGAAGTGGCCGCCAACCTGATCACCACTGGCCGCGCCGATGATCTGCGCCACAAGGTTCTGGCCGAAGTGGAAGCGCGCTTCCGCATCGCGCGCACGGCCTTGGGCAACATTCCGTTCATCGGCGGGGCGCAGTGCCCGCACCTGTGGGTGCCCTTGGCCGACCAGAACCAGATGAGCGAAGTGTCCTCTGGCCTGGCGCGGCAAGGCTATTGGGTCGCAAGCGGGCGTGACTTCGCCATTGCGCGCGAGCATGTGCCCGCGGGCGTGCGTATCGCTTTGGGGGCCACCGCCCACCGCCACAAGATCGCCGAGTTGTGCCAGGCCCTGCGGCAGCACATCTCAGCCCCTGTCCCGGCCATGAGCGGCGTCGTCTAGGTTTCATAAGCCTTTGATTCAGAGCGGGAATTACGCGGCTTGCCGTTTATGTTGCAGTGCGGTATGACCCGCGCGCTGACCACGGCCCACAGATAAAAAAAGAAGACGATGGATATCTCGAAGATTCCCGCCGGCGTGCACCCGCCCGCGGACGTGAACGTCATCATCGAAATCCCCCAAGGCGGTTACCCGGTGAAGTACGAACTCGACAAAGAGTCGGGTGCGCTGTTCGTCGACCGCTTCCTGCACACAGCCATGCAGTATCCGTGCAACTACGGCTTCGTGCCGCACACCGTTTCCGGCGACGGCGATCCGTGCGACGTGCTGGTGGTCAGCCAGACCCCGGTGGTGCCGGGGGCCGTCATCCGCTGCCGTCCCATCGGCGCGCTTCTGATGCAGGACGAAGCGGGCGAGGACGAGAAGATCATCGCTGTCCCGGTCGATAAGCTGCATCCGTTCTACAAGAACGTGACCACGCACATTGACCTGCCCGAAATTCTGCGCGACCAGATCGCCCACTTTTTCCAGCACTACAAGGACCTGGAAAAAGGCAAATGGGTGACGATCGTGGAATGGGTCGGCCCCGAACGCGCCATGGAAATGATTCGCGCCGGAATTGTCCGCGCCGCCGCCGCCCAGGCCGTCAAGAACCCGCCGAAATAGCCCTGCACCGTTCACGTGCCCGGCTGGCGGAAGTCCCACGGAAGTGAAGACGCCTGCCGCGAAAATGGTCTAGTCTGATGCTGCCCGTGCGCGGCAGAACCCGCCGTGTCCACGGTTTACACCGCATGACGACTTGATCGGGGAAGGAGACCACCTATGAAACGCATTCTGATCGGCGCGCTGCTGTCCACGGCACTTGCGCTGCCCGCCATCGCCGCCCTAAAGCCCGGCGAAAAAGCGCCCGACTTTTCCACGCAAGCCTCGCTCGCGGGCAAGGAGTTCACCTTCTCCCTGAAGGATGCGCTGAAGAAGGGCCCTGTGGTGGTCTACTTCTATCCGTCGGCCTACACCCAAGGCTGCAACATCCAGGCCCACACCTTCGCCGAAAACAAAGAGAAGTTCGACGCCGCCGGCGCCACCATCATCGGCGTCTCGCAAGAC
>JAEUKM010000354.1 GCA_016793085.1 Rhodospirillaceae bacterium | reverse complement strand
GGTCACGGTGTCGCCCATGTCCGCGCCCCAGTTGGTGGCGTTGCGGATGTTCTCCAAGACGCTAGCGCTTAAGGGGGTGGTCACCAGATCGCGGTAGGCGGCCGCGCGCGCTTCATCGGTAGGGCCGAGCGCGGTGTACAGCGCGTGGGGCGTCAGCGCCGCGTCGGGGCGCATCAGCGCGTTGTGCTTGTAGCTCGACCAGCGGAAAGCGCCGGGCTCTTTCGCCAGGCCGGCGCGCACCGGGTTCAGTTCGATGTAGCGCATGCAGGCGAGCAGGTAGGCATCGGTGGTGATGAGGCTCGAGCGGTAGCGGCCTTCCCACAGGGTACCGCTGCGGTTTTGCGTGGCGTTGATGTAGCGGGTGAAGCGCGTGCCCACGGTCAGCATGGTGCGGCCAAGGGCCTCCATGGTGGCGGGCGTCACCAGCAGGTGCAGGTGGTTGGTCATCAGCACGTAGGCGTGAATGCTGACGCCGAATTTGCGCGCGGCCTCGGTCAGCCACTCCAGGTAATAGGCGCCGTCCTTGGGCGTGAAGAACACCTGCCCGCGGTTGTTGCCCCGCTGGATGACGTGAACCGGCTGCCCTGGCACGATAACCCGACCCATGAAACAAATAATAAGTCAGAGTTATTTTTAAAGCAAGAAATAATAAGTCAGAGTTATTTTACGGTGGAGAGGAACCAGATAGTGGCGCGGCCGTAGGTGCGGGTGTCGATGAGGGTGAAGCCGGGCGGGAAGGCCGGGGGGCTTGCGGTTTTCGCATCGGTTTCGGCCTCAACGACAATAAGCGCGCCCGGCGCCAGCCAGCCCCGCGCGGCGAGGGAGGCGAGAGCCACCCCCACTGCATCCGCCGCATAGGGCGGGTCCATCAGCACGATGTCGCAAGGGTGCGCCGCACGCGGCAGGTTGGTGGCGTCCGCATTCAGCACTTCGGCGCGGTCCTCGGCGTGAAGCGATGTCAGCGCACTTTGAATCGCTGTGCACGCTGTTCGGTCCTGCTCGACGAACACGGCGGCGGCTGCCCCGCGCGACAGCGCCTCTAAACCCAAAGCCCCCGTGCCGGCGAACAGGTCGGCCACGCGCGCCCCTTGCAGGCGTTGGCCGAAAGTTTCGGCGGCATGGACCAGGCGGTTGAAGATGGCCTCGCGCGCGCGTTCGTGCGTGGGCCGCAGATTGTCGGCCGCGGTCACCGGAATTTTCCGGCCCCGCCACACCCCGCCCGTGATGCGCAGCCAGCCGCGCCCTTTCGGTGTGGCCGGTTGAGGCGGAGAGGGCCGCGCGCGCTTAGGCATGTTTGCGGTTTTTACCTTTTGGCCCGCGCTTGGGCTTGCCCACGCGCCGTCCCTCGGGCTGCGAGGACGCCAAACCCAAGGCCTTGCCCCAGGGCTTGCCGACAGGCTTGAAGGTCTTGCCGCTCACTTTGCGCACGGCGCGGCCCGACGTATCTGCGCTGGCCGCGGCACCACCCTTGTGGCCCAGTTGCTCCGTCAGCACCTTGCCCGTCACTTCCTCCACCTGGCCGCGTTCCAGATGGCCCAGTTGAAACGGCCCGTAGGAGACGCGGATCAGGCGCGTCACCGTCAGGCCCAGGTACGCCAGCACTTTACGTACTTCACGGTTCTTGCCTTCGGTCAGCGACATCACCAGCCAGGCGTTGGCGGCGCCCTGGGTGCGCTCCAGCGCCGCCTGAATGGGACCGTAGCGCTCGCCCTCCACGGTCACGCCGCGTTTGAGTTCCTCCAGCCGCGCCGGGTCCACATGCCCATGTACGCGCACGCGGTAACGGCGCACCCAGCCGCGCGAAGGATGCTCCAATTCACGCGCAAGTCCGCCGTCATTGGTCAGCAGCAGCAAGCCTTCGGAGTTGAGATCAAGCCGCCCGACGCTGACCACGCGCGGCAATTCCTTGCGCAGTTCGTCGAACACCGTGGGCCGGCCCTTCTCGTCCTTGTGCGTCGTCACCAGGCCCGGCGGCTTGTGGTAGCGCCACAGCTTTGCTTTCTCTTTCTGCGGCAGCGGCTTGCCGTCCACCACCACCGCGTCGCTGTCCTGCACGTTGCGCGCGGCGGTTTTCAGAACCTCGCCGTTCACCGCAACGCGGCCCTCGGCGATCCAGCGTTCGGCGTCGCGGCGCGAGCACAAGCCCGCCCGCGCCAACACCTTGGCGATGCGCTCGCCCGCGAATTTTTTGGCTGTGTCCGGGCTCATGTGCGGCAGGCCGCGATGAAGGCCTGGAACAGCCGCGCATCCACGGGGCTGATGGTGAACTCGGGGTGCCACTGCACGCCGATGCAGAACTTGCGCGACGGGTCCTCGATGCCCTCGATCACGCCGTCGGGAGCCACGGCATTAACGACGATGTTGTCGGGCACATCCTTCACGGCCTGGTGATGCGCGCTGTTGACGGCCGTGTGCACTTCGCCGCCGATCTTGTGCAAGAGCGTGCCCTCGCAGATGGCGATCTCATGGCCCGGTTCGTTGCGGGGGTTAGGCTGCTCGTGGGCCAGGGCCGGGTTGATTTCATCGGGGATGTGCTGGATCAGGGTGCCGCCCAAGGCCACGGCCAATAACTGTTGGCCGCCGCAGATACCCAAAACCGGCTTATCCACCTTCAGCATCGCCTGCGTGATGCCGAGTTCAAAATCCGTACGGCCCTCTTTCAGCACCACCGTATCATGCCGCTGAGATGCGCCGAACAGCGCCGGGTCGACATCGAAGGCGCCGCCCGACACCAGAAGGCCGTCCAGCAGGCCAACGTAAGCGTCAATCAGGCCCGGTTCGTGGGGCAGCACCACCGGCACGCCGCCCGCCTCGCGCACGGCGGTGCAGTAGTTCTGGCGCAGGGCGTACCACGGAAACTTGGAATAGCCGCCCGGCTCTTCGCTGTCGGCCGTAATTCCGATAACCGGTGAACGCATGAAACCCTCAATGGCCCGGCGCTGAATGCTCCGGCAAGCCCTTGAGTTGCGCTTTGGCGATGCCGCTGTCAAGCGGCGGCGTTTTAAGGGTGTCGCGGGCCTAGGAGCCGCGGCGCGCCAGTTGGGTATAGGCCTTGGCGGCCTGGCCCGAGGTGACCGCCCCGCTGAGCGAGGGCGGCAGGTTGTTGCGGGCCATGTTGTCGACCAGCACCTGGCTCATGTCCTCGCCGGTGAACCCGCCCGAGCTTAAGGTGGTGTTGCCGTCCTGGCCGTCGGCATCGTCCTCGCCGGTCATCATTAACATTGGTTGGTTGGAAATCATGCGCGCCAGTTCCTGCATGACGAACCACGAGATGCTCATGCGTTCGCTGTTGCCCGACTGCAGGGCCGAGCCGAAATCGAACACATTGGCGTTGGAACTCGCCGCCGGCGCGCGGGGCGTCGTCGCGTCCTGCCCGGCGCTGATGGACTTGGCGTCGTCCTCGCCCGCCATGGTGGAGGCGATGTCGGCGAAGCGGTCCATCTGGTTGTCGAAACGCTCGCGGATCAGGTTCACCACTTGCGCGACGGTGCGCGGCGCGCCGCTTTGGGCAAAGAAAATACTGCGGTTGGCGCGTGCGGCGTCGGGGGCCACGTGCGAGGCGTAAACGTTGGGCGCGCTTTGCTCAGCCGTCAGCATCTGGCCGGCGCCAGTGGGGCCCAGGAAGTGGGCGAGGTAGAGGTCGGCGGCGTCAAGGTCGCGGTTGAGCGTCTGGTTCAAGGCATCAGCGTTGTCGCGCGCGTAGGCAGCGGCGAACTTGGCCGAGGCTTCCGGATCCTCGCGCAAATCCAGAATGCGCTTTTCGATGGACTTGTCGGCCACGCCCGGCTTGCCGCCGATGCCGTTGCCGATCTGGCCCGCGAGGTCGCCGTAACCGAACTCGGCGCCGTGACGCTTGAACACGTCAAGCCAGGTTCCGCGCGTGAACTGGAACAGGCCTGTGGCCGAGGAGGTGGCGGCTTCCGCATCGGCCTTGAAGCCGCTTTCCTGTGCGGCCTTGGCGAGCAGATATTGAAAGCTCACACCCGACTGCGCGCTGGCCACCTGAATCCCGCGCAGCGTGTTGCGCGGAATACTGGTTCCGGCGACTTTAATGGAATCGGCAGCGGAAATGGTCATGCGTGTCACCAACAGGGGGCTTGCGTACGCCAAGCCCGTGGCCGTGTGCGTGACTTTAGAATCTAGGCGTCAATGGTTACTGATTTCTTACCCCTTTCTTAACCATTCAAGGCCGGGTGAAGGCCCCGGAATCGTTGGCTGTTTCGGGCCTTGACCCGCCCCCGGAAGTAAATGACCGTCCGGGGCATGACAAAACGTGAGCCAAACCCCGCCGAGCCCATGAATCTCGCCTTTGCCGAAGCCGCGGCCGCGCGCGCGCGCGGCGAGGTGCCCGTGGGTGCGGTGGTGCTGAGCCCCGATGGTCAGGTGTTGGCTCGGGCGGGCAACGAGGTGGAGGCGCGCAGCGATCCCACCGCACACGCCGAAGTGCTGGCCCTGCGCGCGGCGGCGGCGGCCATCGGAAGCCCGCGCCTGGAAGGCTGCGACCTAGTGGTGACGTTGGAGCCTTGCCCCATGTGCGCTACCGCCATTTCCTTCGCGCGCATCCGCCGCGTGGTGTTCGCCGCCTACGACCCCAAGGGCGGCGGCGTCGATCATGGCCCGCGCATTTTCAGCCAGCCCACATGCCATCACCGGCCCGAGGTTGTGGGTGGCGTCCAGGCGGCCAAGGCCGAAGCGCTGCTGAAGGACTTTTTCGCGGGCCTGCGCGCATGACCTGTTTGTATCGCCGCTGGCCAAGGGCCACTGCCCCTCATAAACTGAGCCCATGAAGGTTGAAGCCATGAAATTCATTGCCGGTTTGATCGCGGTTTTGGGGCTACTGATCGCGCCTGCCTTCGCCGCCGAGGAAAAGGGGGCGTCGGGCGTCGGCTACGGCGGCGCCTATGTGCAGTTGAAGCCGCTGATGGTGCCGACGCGCAGCCCCACAGGCGAGATCAACTACGAACCCGTCACCATCCGTCTGGTGCTGGATGCGGGCGATCGGGAACGCGTGGCATGCTTCTCGGTGCCCATCGTGCACGAAAAACTGCTGATCTATTTTAACGGCGCCAACCTGACGCCCGCCGATTTCGTCGGCCAGCGTCGCGACGTGCTGGCCAAGAAATTGCTGGAGGTCGCCCTCGCCTCCACTGCAAAAAATTACTACTCGGATGTGAAGATCATCGATCAGTCCCAACTGCAGTTGGAAGCAAAACTCTCTGCCGGCGTCAAGCCCAAGGCCAGCTCCAGCGGCAAGCCCGAGGCGACGCCCGAAGAGCAACTGGAAAACAAATCCAAGACCATGACCAACCAGTGCCAGTAGGCGCTGGTCTTTAAAGACGCGCCAGACCCTGAAGCCCGCGCTCCCATACGCTTAAACATCTTGCCAGCGTGCGCGCTTTCCAGTCTTCCGACGTTTCCGGATAAAACACGCGCTTGATTTCGGCCTTGATGGCGCGGCCCTGATCCGAATTCAAGTCGCCGTGAAGGTGCAGCCAGTTATCGGCGCGCAAAGCGCGGATCATTACAGGCGTCGGGTAGGTGCCGAATTCCAGTGTGTTGCCGTAGACCGCCTTGTCGGCCATCAGGCGCGCGATGCCGGTGAGGTTGTAGCCGTCGTGGCCGCCGCTGCCCGGTGTCGAGGCGAGAATCGTGACATCATCGCCCCACACCTCGTGCGCGCGCACCACGCCGGCGCTGCCTTCCTCGCCGACGCAGTAGTTCACGCCCGCGCCAAAATCACCCAGTCCGGTGTGAAAATCCAGCAGCGCCACGTGTTTTGCCTCGGCGCAGTAGGCGCTTAGGATTTTCATGATCGTCTCGCGCGACCAGGTGGGCTTGGTGCCGCCGTAGAATACGCCTGTCGGGTGCGTGTACTGCCCGCCCATGATGGCGCGGTGAAGGGCGCGCTGGCCGTGCTGCTGTGCGAAGGCCGAGAGCTTTTCTTCGGCGGCGGTAAGTGCCGCATCCGTCCAGTCCTTCGGGCAGATGGCCTCGGCCAGATCGTCATAGGCAGGCTTGCGCGGCAGAGGTTTGGTGAAATCGGCGAAGTTGCGGTTGAGGTCGACGTTGTCCTCGGTGACGCGCCGCAAGTGCGCGAACCCGTGAGGATTCACCGCATGCAGCAGCAGTACACCCATGCCCTTGGGCACGCGCTGCCAGTGGCCACGCTTCAGCCAAGCGGTCTGGGCGGCGGCGCCGACAAAGCCTTCGACACCGTGCGTGGCCGACATGGCGACGAACACGCGTTCTGCCCGGCAGGGGGCCGCCTTGTCGGGGCACAGTGCCACGAGATCGAGCGCCAGGGTTTCGCCATGAGGGCCGGTCAGGGGATGCGTGTGCGTGACCACGGCCAAGCCGGCCTCGGCCGCAGCACTCAGGAATTTGCGGCGCGCGGTGGCGTAGTCGGGCGAGAAGAAATCATCGAGTGTCATGACAGCCCGATGCAACACGACAAACGTGCCGCCGGTCAATCATTAGCTTTTTCAATTTTCGGCTTGATCACGCTTTATTCTTCTCGCGGGCGATGGCGCGCCAGCCGATGTCGCGGCGGCAGAAACCCTCGGGCCACGCGATCGTGTCCACCGCTTTGTAAGCAAGAGCCTGCGCAGCACTGACGGTCTTGGCGCTGGCGGCCACCCCCAGCACGCGCCCGCCCTGAGCGGTGATAACGGGCTTGCCGTCCTTCATCTCGGCCTTGGTGCCCGCGTGGAACACCTGCGCGCCTTCAATGGCGGCAGCATCCGTAAGCCCGCCGATGACGCTGCCTTTCTGGTAGGCGCCTGGGTAACCCTTGGCCGCCATCACCACCACGACCGCCGCTTCGTCTTTCCAGCGCAGGTCCATGTGCGCGAGCTCGCCGTCGGCGGTGGCGACCAGTGCGGGCAGAATGTCGGACTTCAGGCGCATCATCAGCACCTGGCACTCGGGGTCGCCGAAGCGCGCGTTGTACTCGATCACCTTGGGGCCGTCCTTGGTGATCATCAGGCCTGCGTACAGCACGCCCTTGAAGGGCGCCCCCGCGGCTGCCATGCCGCGCAACGTGGGCTTGACGATATCGCGCAGGATTTTCTCCTCCAGTGCCGCATCCAGAATGGGGGCGGGTGCGTAAGCGCCCATGCCGCCGGTGTTGGGCCCGGTGTCGCCGTCGCCCACGGCCTTGTGGTCCTGCGCCCCGCCCAGGGGCAGCACGGCGAAACCATCGGTGAGGACGAAATAGCTGAGTTCCTCGCCCACCATGCATTCTTCGATGACAAGTTCGCTGCCCGCAGCACCGAATTCCTTGGCGGTCATGGCAGCATCGATAGCCGCTTCGGCTTGCGCCACCGTCGCGCATACCGTCACACCTTTGCCGGCAGCCAAGCCATCGGCCTTCACGACAATGGGCGCGCCTTTTTCGCGCACGAACTTTTTCGCGCCCGCCGCATCGGTGAAGCGTTTGTACCAGGCGGTGGGCACATTATTTTTGGCCAGAAGGTCTTTCATGAACCCTTTGGAGCCTTCGATGCGTGCCGCCGCCGCCGTGGGCCCGAAGGCTTTCAGGCCTGCGTCCGTCAGTTTGTCCACCAAGCCCGCCACCAGCGGCGCCTCGGGGCCGACCACCACGAAGTCGATTTTGTTGTCGCGCGCGAACGCGATGATGCCGTCGATATTCTCAGTTGTGATATTGACGCACTCGGCCACGGCGGCGATCCCGGCGTTGCCGGGCGCGCAGTAGACCTTGTCGCATACGGGCGAGGCGGCGATGGCCCAGCACAGGGCATGTTCCCGTCCGCCGCCGCCGACCACCAAAACGCGCATATCCGTCCTCGTTGATACTTAAGATCGCCGCAGGTTCTAGCATAACTTCACCAGTATGCGAGGGCTGCTTGGTTCGGGCGTCCGGGTGTGCAAAATAAGGCCTATGTGGCAGTTGATGCGGCGGTTTTTACAGGCGGCTGTTGTCGTGCTGGCGGCGGGGATGGCCTCGGCGCACGCGGCAACGCTGCGCGTGGGCGTCACGGCCTTGCCGCCCAGCCTGTTCAATCCCTTCGCCAACACCGGCCTGCCTTATGTCTACACCTGGAGTGCAGTGTTCGACGGACTGACGGTCATCGATGAAAACGGCGACGTGCAGCCGTGGCTGGCCACATCATGGGACACCACTGACCCTCTGACCTGGCGGCTTCAGTTGCGCCGCGGCGTGGTGTTCTCGGACGGTACGCCCTTCACCGCCGAATCGGTGGTGGCGGTGGCCGAACTGTTGACCAGCCCAGCCGCCACCAAAGATGTGGTGGCGCGCATGATGTCGTTTCTGGATGGCGCGCGGGCCATCGACGACACCACCGTCGAGATCAGAACCAAAACGCCCACGCCATTATTGCCGCGCTTCCTGCCGCAGTTCTATGCGGTGCAGCCGCAGCAGTTGCGCACACTCGGGCTTGAGGGCTTCGCCAAGGCGCCCATCGCCACGGGGCCCTTCGCGGTGGAACGCATCGCGCCCAACATGGTGACGATGCGCGCCCACGCGCAATCGTGGCGCAAACCGAAAGTCGACCGGCTTGAAATCGTGATGAACGGCGAAGCATCAGCCCGCAAACAGGCCGTGCTGTCCAACCGGATCGACATCGCGTTGAACCTGGGGCCTGAGGAAACCGCGGGCATCGTCGCCGAGGGCGGCAAGGAAGTGTATTGGCGCGATGCGGCGGTGTGGGCTTATCAATTCGCGGGCAGCCCTGAGAATCCGTTCGGGCTTAAGCCCTTCAAGGATATCCGCGTGCGCGAGGCCTTGAACCTCGCTATCGACCGCAAGACCATCATTGACGCCCTTCTGGCCGGGCGCACTATTCCCGCCACACAGCCGGCCCCGCCCGGGGTTTACGGCTACAACCCCGACCTGCCGCCGATCCCCTACGACCCCGAGAAGGCCAAGCGCCTGCTGGCAGAGGCCGGTTATCCCAAGGGCTTCAAGTTCGTGATGGATGCGACGGTAGGCTCTGGCCCCGCCGACGCTGCCCTGCATCAGACCGTCGCGCAGTATCTGGCCGCCGTCGGTGTCACGGCGGAAGTGCGCGCCATTTCCAGCAACCAGCTGATCCGCAACGTCGTCGAGGGCGGTTGGACCAGCGACAGCTTCGGGCTTTACTACAACCACGAGCCGACCGCCGACGCCCTGCGCGGGCTCGATACCCAATCGTGCCTGTGGCACCACGCCTGGTACTGCAACCCGGCCACCACACCGCTGATCAAGGCCGCGCACGTGGAGTTCGACACCGCCAAAAGCCTCGCCCTGCGGCAGGAAGTCATGGCCGCCTACCGCAACGACTGGGCCTCGATCTTCATGCATCAGGCGGTGCGCTTCGCGGGCACGCGCGCCAATGTCTCGGGGCTCAAGGTTGTGAATAACGTCATTTTCTACGACCAGATCGGTTTGGACTAAATCGGTTTTCGTCTCGACGACGCCTGTGGCATAAATCCGCCCATGAGTGACACTCCCTCCGAGGCTGCGCACAACCTGCCCGCGTTCACGGTCAGTGAACTGTCGGCTTCGCTGAAGCGCATGGTCGAAGACAATTTCGGCTACGTGCGCGTGCGCGGCGAAATCTCGCAGCCCAAAGTCGCTGCCTCGGGCCACTGTTACCTGCGCCTGAAGGACGAAACCGCCGTCATCGACGGCATCGTCTGGCGCGGCTCCATGGGCAAGATCAAAATAAAGCCCGAAGAAGGCATGGACGTGATCGCCACGGGGCGGCTGACCACCTATCCGGGCCGGTCGAGCTACCAGATCATCATCGAGAGCCTGGAACTCGCGGGCGTCGGCGCGCTGCTGAAGCTGTTGGAAGAGCGCCGCCAGAAACTGACTGCCGAAGGTTTGTTTGAAGAGGCGCGCAAGAAGCCGCTGCCCTACCTGCCGCGCATCATCGGGGTGGTGACCTCGCCCACGGGTGCGGTCATCCGCGATATCCTGCACCGCGTGCAGGACCGTTTCCCGCGCCATGTGCTGGTGTGGCCCGTGCGCGTGCAGGGCGAGGGGGCGGCCGAGGAAGTGGCCGCGGCCATTACTGGCTTCAACGCGCTGAGGCCCGAGGGCGACATTCCGCGCCCCGACGTGCTGATCGTCGCGCGCGGCGGCGGCAGCCTGGAGGATCTCTGGGCTTTCAACGAAGAGGTGGTGGTGCGCGCGGCGGCGGCCTCGACGATTCCGCTCATCGCCGCCGTCGGGCACGAAACCGACTGGACGCTGATCGACCATGCCGCCGATAAGCGCGCGCCGACGCCCACGGCCGCCGCTGAATTAGCTGTCCCCGTGCGGCTCGATCTGATGGCGCATGTCCAGCAGCGCGCCACGCGCCTGATGCAGGCCGTGGGCCGGATGCTGAGCGAGCTGAAAATCCATCTGGATGGATTGGTGCGCGGCATTCCGCGTCTGGATGCGGTGGTGGCCGAAAAGGAACAGACCCTCGACGGGCTGATCGGCCGCCTCACCACGGGTCCGCGCGCGCTTCTGCAAGCCAAGGCACAGGACTTAGGGATTCTGGCGGCACGTCTGAACCTCGGCGCCTTCGCGCGCGATCTCGAACGCCAGACCCAGGATGTTGTGCGTGTTCACGACCGCATGGCCCGCGCTGCCGTCCGGGCGTTAAGCGATGCGGCGAACCTTGTGGCCGGACTGGGGGCGCGGCTGGAATCCGTTTCGCCCCGTAAGGTGCTGGAACGCGGCTATGCCATGGTGACGGACGCCGACGATACCCCGATTACGGGTGTGGCTGCGGCACCCGCCGGGTCCACGGTCAGTATTGAATTCTTTGACGGAAAAGTGTCGGCACGGATTGACGGCGCACCCGCCGACAGGGCACCAAAGGCAGCGACAAAACGTAAAACCTCCACGCCGGGCGACCAGGGTAATTTATTTTGATGCGTGCATTTATTGTTCTGACAGCGGCGTTCTTTTCGCTGGCGGCCTCGGCCGCCGATGTGTCCATTGAAGGCCGGTTCGAGCAGGGCGGCCTTGCGGTTGGCAGCGTGCCGCGCGGTGCCGCCGTCACGTACAACGGCAAGCCCCTTGCCACGACTTACGTGGGCCGCTTCGTCGTCGGCTTCGAGCGCGATATGACGGGCCCCGCCAAATTCGAGATCAAGCTGCCCGATGGGCGCGCCGAAACCCGCACCATCAATATCGCCCCGCGCACGTGGCCGACCGAGAAAGTCAGCGGCCTGCCCGGCCGGCTGGTGCGCCCGGACAAGAAGACCCAAGCCAAGATCGACGCCGACAACAAGCTGATGGCCGCCGCGCGCGCCCGCACGGAATCGGTGCCGTTCTTCGAGACAGGCTTCCTGATGCCTGCCGAAGGCAAGATCAGCGGCGTGTTCGGCAGCCAGCGCATCCTGAACGGCCAGCCGCGCGATCCGCACCTGGGGCTGGATATCGCCGGACCCATCGGCACGCCGGTGCGCGCGGCTGCTGATGGCATTGTTTCGCTGGCCAAGGCCGACATGGTGCTGACCGGCCAGACGGTGGTGATCGAGCACGGCTTCGGGCTCGACACGGTTTACATCCACATGAACGCGATCAAAGTGAAGGACGGCCAGAGCGTGAAGCAGGGCGACGTCATCGGCGAAATCGGTAAGACCGGCCGCGCTAACGGCCCGCACCTGCATTTCGGCGTCATGTGGTTCGACACGCGGCTGGACCCGCAGGTGGTCATGGCCGTGCTGCCGCCGCGCCTGGTGGCGTCCGTCGAGCCGGAATCTTCCAAGAACTAACTCGTTTTCACGCAGTCGAGCATCGCCTCGACCGCGCTGTCGTCCTGCCACAGCACCGCCACCGACACCACATTCACCTGCTGGCGTTGATCGGGCGTCAGACGTGCCGCATCTTTCGCCGTAGTGACGGGTATGGCCTTCATGGCGAAGGCTTCATCCAGCAGCGGCTGAATATCCGACGCGCCGAAGGCCTGGTGGTCCTCGAAGCGGTGCCAGGCGACGATGCGTGCGCCGATCTCCTGCAGGGTGTCGGCGAACTTCTGCGGATTGCCGATGCCGGCGAAGGCCACCACGTTCTGGCCCTTTAGCGACAGGGCCAGCGGGTCGGGCACCAGGCGCGCGTTCAGGCGCAAAAGATCTTCAGGCAACTGTGCGCTTAAATTGAAGCGATCGGCCCCCAGGATCACCACGGCGTCGGCCCGCGCCAGGCCTGCCGCCGCTTTTTCACGTAACGGCCCCGCCGGAAAAACGAACCCGTTGCCCCACGGGTTGACGCCGTCGATGACGACGATCTTGAGGTCTTTGAAAAGTCCCGGATGCTGGTGGCCGTCATCCAGCAGCGCCACGGTGGCACCATCCTGGGCGGCCTGCCGCACGCCGTCGATGCGTTTGCGCGCCACCCACGTGGGGCCCAGCACCGCATGCAGCAGCGCTTCGTCGCCCACATCGTTGGAGGCGTGAAGGGCCGGGTCCACGCGTACGGGGCCTTTCAGCACGCCGCCATAGCCGCGAAGCACCACGGCGGTCTTCTGGCCCCGGTCCTGCAAGCGTTCGGTCAGCGACATGGTGACGGGGGTTTTGCCGGCCCCGCCCACCGTCAGTCCGCCCACGGAGACGATGGGAATGGGCGCTCTCTC
>JAEUKM010000349.1 GCA_016793085.1 Rhodospirillaceae bacterium | reverse complement strand
CCGCCATGACCGATGGCATCGACACTTTCGTGACGCCCGCAAAGCCGCTGGACGACGTGCGCCGCGTCACCTCCTCCGTCACCGATCATTTGCGCCGCAACGCCATCGCCCTGAAAAGCGATCTGCTGCGCCGCGAGGTGGAGAAGAAAACACGCACTAGCCTGGATGATTTCGAGGAAAAGGCCATGCGCGACACCGCCGTGGCCGCTGCTGCTGCGGGCACGCCCGAACAGGCCAAGGCCATGCTGCGCAAGGCGCGCGGCAAGCTGATGTCGGCCGCCGCCAACGGGGCGGACACGGCCACCCTGGAAACCATGGTGCGCGACTTCGAACGCCTGACCAAAGCAGCCGAGGCAAAACAGGCCGCAGAAAAGGCCCTGGCAAAAGCCCGCGAGAAGGCCGAGAACGCGTCGTAATACATTGATATAGGCGGTTTTTCGCCATGCGAACGCCGCTTGGCGTAAACCGCGGGCGACCTATATTTCGTGTATCATGGGGCCATCACCGCGCCCCTTTTGACGAGAAGCGAGTAGCCATGCCCGACGGTTCAGTTCGCCCCAACACCGATACCCTGCCCGATATCGACAGCTTCTTTCAGCCCACCCACAACGAAGTGGCGCGCCAAAGCTTCGTCAGCGCCCTGCGCAAGCATGTGCTGCTCGACAAGCTGAACGAGATGAAAGAGGTCTACGAGAAAGAGGCTAAACCCGCGTTCGTGAAAGCCACGGGCCATGAGCCCAGGACCGGCGACGAGGTTGAAGACGCCATGGACGGCAAGCTGTCGTACCGCGTCTACAGCGCCCTACGCTACAACGCCCAGGAAATGGTCTGGGCCTCAGTGCAGGAGCCGGTGGAACGCAACCTGCCCGCCATGATCTCGCTGGCCAAGCAGGCCGCCGCCGAAACGCCCGCGGGCGGTTCGCTGCGCCTGAATCCCGCCCTGGAAATTCCGCGCTACGTCTCGGCCGTGGACGTGCACCTGATCCCCGGCTGCTTCCACAACGAATACACCGCCGACGACGTCGCCCAGGGTGCGGTCGTCTCTTTCGGCGGCATGGTGTTCTCGGGCGCCATGGGCTGGCGCATCGGCATGAAGGGCAAGTTCGGCGCGGTGGGCGAGTCTGTCGCCTACTATTTCAAGAGCAAATACCCGAACTTCAAGCCGCGCCGCATACTCGATATCGGCACGTCATCGGCCAAGAACCTGATGCCATATGCCGATATTTTCCCCGAGGCGGAACTGTACGCCATCGACGTCGGCGCGCCCTTGCTGCGTTATGGCCATGCCAAGGCGGAAGCCTCAGGGATTCCCATCCACTTCAGCCAGCAGAACGCCGAAGCCACCGACTTCCCGGATGGTCACTTCGATCTCATCGTCTCCAGCTTCTTCTTCCACGAGATTCCGGTGAAATCGACCAAGAAGATCCTGGCCGAGTGCTACCGTATTCTCGCCAAGGGCGGCATGATGGCGCACATGGAATTGCCGCCGCGCAAGAACTGCGACCCGTACCTGAACTTCTATTGGGACTGGGACACGCTGAACAACAACGAACCCTCGTACTCGGCCTTCCGCGCCTCGGACCCCAACGTCCTGCAGGAAGCGGCGGGCTTCGCCAAGGGCAGCACGTTCGAGGTCACCGTGCCCAACCGCGCCACCTTCGGCGATGAAAAGTTTGCCCAGTTCATCAAGGGCGAAGTCGCGGCCCCCCGCCACGGCTCGGGCGGCTGGTACATCTTCGGCGCGACGAAATAAGCCTGACGCGGCGGGCTGCTCCGCGGCAGCCCGCTTACTACTCCGCAGCTTGCGCCGTCTTTTGCGTGCGCGGCATCATGGGGGCTGCGTCCAGCGCCCAGCCCTTGGCGTCGCGCCGGGCCGGCGATGGGATTGCGGTGGCCTTGTTCTCGGGCGCCGCCGCCAGCGCATCCACATCCATCAGCCAACCCTTGCTCTGCCACTGGGCCTGCCATTCCCGGTAGCGGATGATCACGCGGTCGGCAGGCACGATCACTTCTTCCGTCGATGACTGCGGCACAAAGAACGGCTGCACGCGCTCCATCACCACGCGGTCCTGGTTCATGACCACTTGTGTGCGCTCGTCCATGCGCGCATCGCCTGACGGATCGAGTGCGAAGTTGCGCGCCTGAAAGAAAAACTTGCGGGTATGATAGGCGTCGACCGGCGTGTTGAAGGTATATTGGCGCGACCACGCGGCAGCGCTGAACTGAATCCAGGTGTAGGTCGTGGTGGCGCCATGGTGGCCGGACTCGGCCTCGGTCTGGAATGCCCCGCCTTTCACCTCGGCCTTGACGCTGCCCGAAGCGCCGGGGGTAACGAATTTCACTTTCGCACCCGTGCCCCAATCCCGTTCTATCAGCTCGATCTGCGGCACGTTGTAGTCCTCGCGCTCGCCCTGATAGCCCATGACCGGATGCACAAATTCCGTATGTGCCGGGTCCAGCGTGTTCTCCACCCCGCGCAGGGCGTTCACCTTCCACAACACGTTCATGGTGGTCACCCGCCATTGGGGATCGTCGTATTCGGGGATATCAATGATCGGTGGGCGTTCGGCCTCGGGCAAATCGCCCAGGAAGACGAACACGAGCCCGTATTTCTCCTGCGTCGGGTAGCTGTCCACTTTTGCGCGTGATGGAATTTTACCGTCCTTGCCCAGCGACGGAATTTTGGCGCACACACCGTCGGCCCCCCGGAACTGCCAGCCGTGATACGGGCACTCGATGGCGTCACCCTTCACCTTGCCGTGGGCCAAGGACGCGCCGCGATGCACGCAAGTGTTAGAGACGCAGCGCACCTGGCCTGCCGTGTCGCGGAACAGGGCAAAGTCATGGCCCAGCATCTTCACATGCACCGGCTTGTCGGTGATGTTGCGGGCCTCGTCGGCGGCGTACCAGAAGTTGATGAACATGTCGTCTCCCCGTACCCAGGCTCTGATCCTAGCATACTATACGCTGGCCATGTGGCGGCAGACCGCGCGATAGTGACGCCACGTTCACATTTGGCCCAGCCATGAAATCAGCCCACCGCAAGAATGAGTTGCATATCCGCCTGAACCTCACGCCCACCGTGGCGCTGGGGCCGGGCAAGGCCGAACTGTTGGACAGAATCGCCGAGACGGGTTCGATTTCGGCCGCCGCCAAAACCATGAAGATGAGCTACCGGCGCGCTTGGCTGCTGCTGGACGAGCTTAACTCCAGCTTCACACAGCCCGTCGTTGAGAAAACCAAGGGCGGACGGGGCGGTGGCGGCGGGGCGACCCTCACGGCCTGGGGGCAGGAGGTGCTGCGCCTCTACCGCGCGATCGAAACGAAGTCGCGCAAAGCGTCCTCCGCTGCGATGCGAAAATTGCGGCAAAAACTGGCGCGATAACCGCTAACGTCCGTTAGCACGACGACGCCCGCCCCGCGTTGACGATATATCCTTGAATATATATCGTCGTTCTCTCCTTCCGGATATAACGATAAACCCATGACGCGCCTCTTTTCAGTTTTTCTTGCCGCCGCACTGCTGCTTGCGACAGCCGCCCGCGCGGACACCTTGGTTTTCGCCGCCGCAAGCCTGACCGATGCGTTGAACGCCGTCGCGGCGAACTACGAAAAGACCGGCCAAGCCAAACCCACATTCTCGTACGCCGCCAGTTCGGCCCTGGCCCGCCAGATCGAGAACGGCGCGCCCGCGGCCATTTTCATCTCCGCCGACGAGCAATGGATGGATTACGTAGCCGAGCGCAAGCTGATCGAACCAGCTTCGCGCGTCTCGCTGCTCGGCAACAGCATCGTTCTCGTCTCTCCGGCGGCCGATCCCATTGCCGTCGCCATCGGCCCCAACTTCCCGCTCGCGAAAACCCTTGGCACGGGCAAACTGTCCCTCGCCGACCCGGACGCCGTGCCCGCCGGCAGATATGCCAAGGCCGCACTGGAAAAACTGCGCGTGTGGGACGGCGTTGCGGCCAATGTCGTGCGCGCCGAGAACGTGCGTGCGGCGCTGGCGTTCGTCGAGCGCGGCGAAGCGAAAGCAGGCGTGGTCTACGCCACCGACGCGGCGTTGGCGAAGAATGTGATAGTGGTGGGCACCTTCCCCGCCGGCAGCCACCCGTCCATCAGCTATCCGGCCGCCCTTCTGGGACCCGCGCCCAGCGCCGACGCCAAGAATTTTTACGCTTATCTCACCTCGGCGCCGGCCAAAGAGGTCTACCGCCGCTTTGGCTTCACAGTAAAATAGCTCATGTTTGATTTATCTCCGTCCGACATTGAAGCGATTGCTCTGAGCCTGAAAGTCGGGTTGTGGAGTGTTATCTGCAGCCTGCCGATAGCGTTTGCTTTAGCGTATGTCCTCGCACGTACGAATTTTCTTTTGAAGCCCATCATAACGGGCCTCATTCTGCTTCCCTTAGTTCTGCCGCCAGTTGTGGTTGGCTACATGTTGCTGCTGAGTTTCGGGAGAACCGGCTTTATCGGTCAACTCCTGGAACAATGGTTCGGCATTACGGTCATATTCAAATGGACCGGGGCGGCTATCGCATCAGCCGTGATGGGCCTGCCGCTGATGGTAATTGGCATCCGCATTTCCATTGAAAGCGTTGACCGCCGACTGGAAATGGCCGCACGCACCCTGGGCGCCGGCCGCTGGCGCACGTTCTTTACCGTCACCCTGCCCTTGTCGTTCCCCGGCGTTCTGGCCGGTACAATTCTCTCATTCGCCCGCAGCGTTGGTGAATTCGGAGCAACGATCACGTTCGTCTCCAACATTCCCGGTGAAACGAGAACTCTGCCGCTCGCTATCCACACGCTGCTGCAGATGCCTAACGGCGATGCCGACGCGTTACGCCTTTCACTTGTGTCCGTCGTGATTGCTTTGGTGGGTATTGTCGGGTCGGAAATCCTCAACCGGCGCCTGCCCAAGACCGCGAATCCCGATCATGCTTGAGATCGATGCGTCAGCCCTGCGCGGCGAAATCACCATCACGGCAGCTTTCACCGCCGATAACGGCGTCACGGCGCTGTTCGGCCCCTCAGGCGCGGGCAAGACGACCATCCTGAATATGATCGCGGGCGTGGTGCGGCCGCAGTCCGGGAAGATCGTGCTGGACGGCCGGGTGCTGTTTGACAGCGCGGCGCGCATCAATGTCGCGATGGAGCAACGACACATCGGCTATGTCTTTCAGGACCGGCGGCTGTTCCCGCACCTTTCGGTGCAGAGCAACCTTATCTACGGCTACAACCTCCTGGCGCCGGACCAGCGCGCGCAAAAACCCGAAGCCGTCATCGCGCTGTTGGACCTGGCGCACCTTCTGGCGCGTAAACCGGCCACGCTCTCGGGCGGCGAGCAGCAGCGCGTGGCGATCGGGCGCGCGCTGCTCACCAGTCCGCGCGTGCTGTTGATGGACGAGCCGCTGGCCTCGCTGGATGCCGCGCGCAAGGCCGAGATTTTGCCCTACCTGGAACGCCTGCGGGATACCATCCGGCTGCCCATCCTGTATGTGTCGCACGACGAGCGCGAAGTGCAGCGCCTGGCCGCGCGTGTCATTGCCGTGGCCGACGGCGTGGCCCGAGCCTGACGCCAGGCCGTCAAACCCTTCATTCCCTTGGCCTTTTCAGGCCAGCGCACGGCTATGGCGGACACCGCGCAAAGTTGTGTATGCGTCTGAAATCACACGCTTTTTGGCGATTTTATTCGATTCATTTCTACCACGCAGCGGTCGAATTCCACTGATCTATCGTGGTATTGTGGCCGTAGCAGTAGAGACATTCAAACATCCGGTCGCGCCGGTCAGGAACAGTGCGGGGAGACAAAACATGTTCATCAATTTCTGGTATCCGGTCTGCATCGCAAGCGAACTGACCGCAAAACCCATCCGTGTCACTATTCTGAAGCACGACTTCGTCGTCTTCCGCGACAACAAAGGCCGCGCGGCAGTGCTGTCGGACACTTGCGTGCATCGCGGCGGATCGCTGGCGGGCGGCAAGACCAAAGAAGACGGCACCGTGCAGTGCCCCTATCACGGCTGGCGCTTCAACAGTGAAGGCGAGTGTACCCGCATCCCCTCGCTCGGCATCAAGGCCAAAATTCCCGGCCGCGCGCGCGTCGACAGCTACCCCGTGCAAGAGAAGTATGGCCTTGTGTTCGCCTTCCTGGGCGACCTGCCCGAAGCCGAGCGCCCGCCGATCCTGGAGATCGACGAGGAAGGCCAGCCCGGCTGGCGCTCGACCGTCGTTTCCTTCGACGTGAATTATCACTACGAGCGCTCCATCGAGAACGGCCTGGACCCTGCCCACAACGAATATGTCCACACCACGCACGGCTATCAGGGCGAGAAGGAAGAGGAATACAAAGTCAACGAGCTGGAGCCGCACCGCAACAACCCGTGGGGCTTCGGCTTCATGCACACCTTCGATGCCCCGCCCTTGCGTCACTGGCTGATGAAGCACTTCCGTCCGTCGGGCGGCAAGATGCAAGCCGGCTCGGGCACCGTCGGCCCCAACCACATGTGGACGTTCATCCACCTGTCCGAAAAGAACTTCATGCATCAGTACATGTTTGAAGCGCCCATTTCGGAAAGCAAAACCCGCGTGTTCCTGGTGAATTTCCGCAACATCGGCGTCACCAAGTACGAATTCCTGAACAAGCTGATCGACAAGAAGGTGAACGAGCGCAACATGTTCATCGCCGGTCAGGACATCGTCGTGGTGAACAAGCTGAAACCCATCCTGACGCCGCCGTCGCGGACCAAGGAACTCTTGATGCCGCATGATAAAGTCATTCTGCAGTACCGCGACATGCTGGACAGCTTCGAGGCGCGCGGCTGGCGCATCGACCTCGATGCCGTGAACGCCGCCCACGCCAAGGGTGATGTCATTCACGCCATTCCGTCTCCGGCCCGCCGTACCGACAAGGGCTGGGTGCTTGATCCCGTGCCGCTGGTGCCGCCGCAGAACACCATGGCGCAGGCCGCGGAATAATTTCAGACATTCGTTGTCAGGTCTGACGGCGAGTTGTTAGCGAACTGAAGCGGCGGCCCTCAGACTGAAGGCCGCCGTTTTCTTTGGCTGAAAAGGCCATCATCCTGGGAGGGATTCTCTGATGTACATGAATTTCTGGTATGCGGCCGCGCAAAGCCACGAACTGGTGGCCGGCACGCCGATGCATGTGAAAATGCTGGGCCAGGAGTTCGTGCTGTTCCGCGATTCAGCGGGCCAGGCGCATCTGTTGTCCAACGTCTGCGTGCATCGCGGCGCCTCGCTGGCCCACGGCAAAGTGAAGGGCGACGCCATCGAGTGCCCCTATCACGGCTGGCAATTCCAGGGCAGCGACGGCGTGTGCACCAAAATCCCCTCGCTGGGCAAAGACGGTAAGATTCCGGCGCGTGCGAAGGTGGACAGCTACCCGGTTGCGGAAAAATACGGCCTGATCTTCGCCTTCCTGGGCGACCTTCCGGAAGCCGAGCGCCCGCCGCTCATGGACATTCCGGAATGGAACGACCCCAAGTGGCGTTTCACCACCTTAAGCTACGAATGGCGGGCCGACTGGCAGCGCGCCATGGAAAATTCGCTGGACCCCGCGCACACGGAATTCGTGCATCCCTCCATGGGCTATCAGGGCGACCGCGCGGACTATGAAGTGCCGGAACTGGACGTGGAGGAACACGCCTGGGGTGTCGGCACCATGACGAAATTTGTGTCCCCCGACCTGCCGCACGAAAAAATGCGCGGACTGAAGGGCGAAGGCCAGATGGAAGCGGGCTCGACCACCTGGGGCATCGGCCAGTCGGTGACGCGCCTGCACTTCACGCCCGTCATGTGGGCGCACCAGTACACCTACACCACGCCGATTGATGAACACCACATCAAGCGCTGGTTCGTGCAAGGGCGCAACTTCCGCATCGAGGAGCACATGGACGCGGCGGTGAACGAGCGCAACCTGGTCATCGTTGATCAGGACAAGGTGGTGGTGACGCGCCTTGCGCCGTTCTATACCCCCGCCACCTCGACCGAAGAGGTGATGGTGAAGTCCGATCTGGTGATCGTGCGGTTCCGCGAGAAACTGAAGGCCTTCGCGGCGAATGGCTGGAAGATCGACCTGGATACGATCAACGCCACCAAGGACAAGAAAGCCTACGCCATCCCGTCGCCAGCACGCCGCACCAACAAGGGCTGGGCGCTGGACCCCGTGCCGACGGTATCGGTCAATGCTGTGGCCTCCCAGGCAGCGGCAGAGTAACCACGCGCAGGGCGTCACTTTTTGGTCAGCTTATACAGCACATTATCTACGTCGCCGGTGACGTAGATGGCGCCATCGGCGCCCACCGTCACGCCCGTGGGCAGGAACGGCGGCGGCACATGATCGCCCACGCTTAAACCGATGTTGAGGTTCTCGGCCAAAACCTCCAGCGGCTTTTTGCCCTTGGGGTCGATGGCGATGACGCGCCGCGCACCCACTTCCGCCACGATCACGCGCCCATCGGGGGCGAGCGCAATCCCTTCGGGCCGTTTCAGCCGCCGGGCGATGAGCGTGCGCTCGTTGGTTTTCGTATCGACGCGGCTGAGGTCGCCGTTCAGGTATTGGCCTTTCTTGTCCTTCTTGCCGTACTCGGAGACGAAGAACACGCCTTCGCCCGCGTGGGCCAAACCCACGGGCCCTTCCAGGCCCCAGGCGGCGGCCTTGCGCGTGCGGGCGTCGTCGTTTGCCACATGCATCAGACGATCGCTGGTGAAGTCGGCCACGATGAAGCCGTCGTCCACGGGCTCGATCCCGTAAGGCGCGCCGAAACCCGGCAGAGTGGCGATGAGCTTACCCGAGGCGCGCTCGACAATTTGCACCAGCCCGAAAGGCCAGAAGTTTGAGAGGATGTACGTATCGCCCGCAACCGCAACGCCCGCCGCACCCGTGACGCCCGGCCCGCGCGGGATCGGCGTCACGCGCCCATCGGTGGGATCGACGATGCGCGGGCCCCAGGCATCGGCGACGATGATCTGCGCACGGCCGTCCTGCATCAGCGTGGCGGCCGAGCCCGGCGCGCTGAGGCCGCCCCAGGTGATGCGCCGCGTGGCCCCGCTGTCGGGGTTGATTTCGGTGATGCCGTTGTAGACGGAACTGGAGACATAAATGAATCCGTTCGGCGCAATGGCCAGATTATCGGCGGGCGGCGGCACGGTGGCGAGCAACTGCCGCGCGCCGCCTTCGGGGTAGAGGCGCATGACCTCGCCCGTCACGTAATCCAGCGCCACAAGGCGGCCCTTGGCATCCAAGTTCACCGCCGAAGGCTGCATAAAGCCCAAGGCCACGTCCGTCATGGCGCCGGTGTCGATGTTCACCTTCACCAGCTTGCCCTTGAAGAACAGCGGGCCGTAGAGCGATCCATCCGCAGCGATCTCAAAGCCGTTAAGCCCGCCGATCTGTTCGGCCACCACGCGCGGCGGCGCTTCGCCTTTCGGGTCGATCTCGTACAGCCCGTCGCCGCCGAAGATGCGTGTGACGAACAGGCGGCCGTCCTTGGTGAAATTGATGGAATTGATACCGGGCATATCTTTGGCCAGCGTAAGGATGCGCCCCGCAGGTGTGCGCGCGTACACCGCGCCGAAACTGCCCGCCGTCCAGGCCAGCGTGCCATCGGGAAAAAACGCAAGATCGTCCGCCGTGCCGCGCGGCGGACCCACGAACGTCGTTACCTCATTGCTGTCCAGGTCAACGCGATAGATGGAATGGCCCGTCAGGCTGGCGGCGTACAGCGCGCCGTCGGGGCCCACCGCCAGTCCGTGCACGCCATGCATCGGCGACGGCGGCACGATGGTCTCGGTGATGTATTGAGGCTTCTGCGCGGAGACTGCAACCGCAGGCGACGTGATCGCCGCCATCATCGGAGCCACCAAACATAACCAAAGGCGTGCTGCCGTCTGCGTCATCCGCACTCCTTCGTTCGGGTCTCAAAATGGCCCGCGACTATAGCCCGGATTGCTGGGCGGCCAAGCCGTGAGCACGCGCCCGAATGCAGGTCAAAGTAGTGTGCGATGCAAAAATTTACGTGCTGCCGCCGCGCGCATTCACATTTCGGCACGGGGCTTGAGTCGACAAACCCCGCAAGGCCCCCGTAATCTGGCGCAAATACGTATTTGATGAAGGAATCCCACATGTTGTTGCGTTGGTACGCTGTCCTGGCCTTGCTGGCCCTGTCTTTTGCCGCACCCGTTCCGGCTGTGTACGCCCAGGACGAGGCGGCGAAACCCGAGAAAGCCGACGAGAAGAAGGACGAAAAGGCCGACAAGAAAGACGAACCCAAGGTCTTCACCCGCGAGTTCTCGGGCACGTTCGGCGGCACGTCCATCAGCTATGTGGCGACAGCGGGCGAAACATTCCTGAAGAACGACAAGGGCGAGAACATCGCCTCGATCTTCACCACTGCCTACACCAAGAAAGACACCGCCGACCCGCGTTCGCGGCCGGTAACGTTTGTATTTAATGGTGGGCCCGGCTCGGCTTCGCTGTGGCTGCACATGGGCGTGTTCGGGCCCAAGCGCGTGGTGGTGCCCAGCGACGGCAAGCCTGCCGGTGCGGCCCCTTATGAAGTGACCGACAACCCCTTGAGCATCCTGGATGTGACCGATCTGGTGTTCATCGATCCGGTCGGCACCGGATACTCCATCCCGCTCGGCAAAGCCAAAGGCGAGGACTTCTGGGGCTTAAAGGAAGACGCGGACTCCATCGCCCAGTTCATCCGCATCTGGATCACCAAGAACGGCCGCTGGAATTCGCCCAAGTACATTTCGGGCGAAAGCTACGGCACGACACGCGCGGCACGCCTGGTGCCCGCCTTGCAGGGCGGCTGGAACGGCATCACCGTTAACGGCGTCATTCTGATTTCATCGATCCTCGACTTCCACACCGCCGACTTCAACAAGGGCAACGACATGCCCTATGTCGGCTTCCTGCCCACCTATGCAGCCTCGGCGTGGTTCCACGACAAGATCAATCCGAAGCCTGAAAGCCTCGAGACGTTCCTGCAGCAGGCGCGCGATTTCGCCGTCAACGAATACTCGGTGGCGCTGCTGAAGGGTTCCAAGCTTCAGGGCGGCGAACGCAAAGCCATCGTGGCGAAGCTCGCGTACTTCACCGGACTGACCGAGACCTACATCGAGCAAGCCGACCTGCGCATCGAAGCGGCCCGCTTCCAGAAGCAATTACTTCGCGACCGCAGCCTTGTCGTCGGGCGGTTCGATTCCCGTTACACCGGCCGGGATTACGACGATGCCGGCGAGCGGTTTGAAAACGACCCTTCGGGCTACGGCATCGACGGCGCGTACGTGACCGCCGTGAACGATTACCTGACGCGGACGCTGAAGGTGAACTTCGACCGCCGCTACCGCATTCTGGAAGGCGAGCCGGGCTCGAAGTGGAAATGGTCCGAGCGCGAGCGCGGCTGGGCCACGCACACCAACGTCGCTCCGCATTTGGGCCGCGCCATGCGTGAGAACCCGGACTTCCGCGTCTACCAGGCCAACGGCTATTACGACATGGCCACGCCATTCTTCGCGACGGAACTGACCCTGGCCAACAACGGTATCGACCCGGCCAAGATCACCATGAGCGGCTTCGAGGCCGGGCACATGCTGTATACCCATGAGCCCTCGTTGAAGCGCGTGGCCGCCGAAGTGCGCAGCTTTATCAAAGCGGGCCAGTAGCATAGCGGGGTCCGACCAAGGCGCGGGCGGCGACCGTCCGCGCCTTGGATTTAGAGCGGCGCTTCATAGAATGCGCGCCTGCCTGAATTAAAGGATTCCCGCCGATGGCCCCCAAAGACGTCACCACCCACCCGCTGATCCTGCGCCTGGCGCAGGCGGTCGGCCCCGATCATGTGCTGACCAGCGCCGAGGACCGCGTCTTTTACAGCCACGATGTCTACCGGCAGCTTGAAACGCCCCTGGCCGTGGTGCGCCCCGGTTCGGTGGAAGAACTGGCGCGCGTCGTCGGCATGGCGACCGCCGAAGGTGTGGCCATCGTGCCGCGCGGTGGCGGCGCGTCTTACTCGGACGGGTATTGCGCGACGACAGACAATTCCATTTCCATCGATACCAGCCGCCTGAACAAGATCAGCGTCAACGAACGCGACATGACGGTGACGGTGGAAAGCGGCGTTACCTGGGCCGAGTTGTACGACACCTTGAGCAAAAAGGGCCTGCGCACGCCGTTCTGGGGGCCCTTCTCGGGCCTCAAAGCGACGGTGGGCGGCTCCATGTCGCAGGGCTCGGTCTCTCTGGGCTCGAGCCTTTATGGCCCATCGGCGGATTCCGTGCTGTCGATGGATGTGGTGCTGGCCGACGGCTCGATCCTGAAAACAGGCTCGGCGGCAGCGGCCAACGGCACGCCGTTCTTCCGCCATTACGGCCCCGATCTGTCGGCGCTGTTTACGGGCGATACCGGCGCCATGGGCGTGAAAGCGCGCATCACCTTGCGCCTGATCAAGCATCCGCCGGTGAAAATGTCGGTGTCTTTCGGCTTTCAGACGTTCGAGGGTATGGCCGCAGGCATGGAAGCCGCCGCCAAGGAAGGTGTAGTGAGTGACAGTTTCGGGCTGAACCCGCGCCTGCAACGGGCATGGCTGGGCCGCACCAACATGAAGCAGAGCATGGATGCGGCCTTCAATGTCTACAAAACCGCGCGTAATCCTATAGACGGCTTATTCAAGCTGATCCGCATGGCCGTTGCGGGCAAAAGCTTTTTGGATAAATCCGAATACTCGGCGCACTTCATCTGCGAAGGCGTCGACGCTGCCCATGCGCGCAGCCTGCTCGCCGCCGTGCGCCGCGCGGTGGAGCCGCACGGCATCGAAGTGCCCAACACCATCCCGACGGTCGTCGCCTCAATGCCGTTCATGCCGCTGTATCCCATCATGGGTCCGGCGGGCGAGCGCTGGGTGCCGCTGCATGGGATACTGCCATTCTCGGCGGTAAAACCCTTCCACGACAAACTGACGGCGTTTCATCAGCAGTACGCCGCACAAATGGAAAAGCACAACATCGTCACGGCGGCGATGTTCACCACCATCAGCACCACCGGCTTCCTGTACGAACCGGTGTTCTATTGGCAGGACACGCGCCACCTCTACCACGAGCGGTATCTGCCGCAGGATTTTCTGGGCCTGTTGCCCACCTACGGCGAAAACCCCGAAGGGCGCAAACTGGTGGAAGAGATGCGCGCCGGCATCCGCGCGATTTTCGCCTCTTGCGGCGCGGTGCACCTGCAAGTGGGCAAGAGCTACCCCTACATGAAGGACCGCGAGCCCCGGAACGCCGAGATGGTGAAGGCCGTGAAGGCGCTGGTGGACCCCAAGCGCCTGATGAACCCCGGCAGCCTGGGCCTGTAAGCGGCATTTAAGCGTGTTGCGGGGTGCGAAACTGTAGTCCGTTGAATTCGTTGGCGAATCCGGCGCAAAGCTTTGATTTCCTTGACTTCTCAAGGCGTTCCGCTATTTGTAGTGGTGCCATCGACGTTTTGGCTTGCTTGAGTAGGCTTTCCCGACTTGCCCTTGCGCACCCGGGCACCCCGCTGACCGCAACCCCAAAAGTTCGAGAGGACGCCGTTTCACCTTCGGGGGAAGCGGTATTCCAATATCTACAAGGAGAGTACTAAATGGCTAGCGGCACTGTGAAATGGTTCAACAAAGTGAAGGGTTACGGCTTCGTCCAACCGTCCGACGGCGGTAAAGACGTGTTCGTGCACATTACGGCGGTCGAACGCGCCGGACTGGACACCCTGAACGAGGGCCAGAAGGTCAGCTACGATCTGATGACGGAGCGCGGTAAGACGGCAGCCACCAACTTGAAGGCTGTCTAAACTACGTCGATTCCGAGTTTTGAAAGCGGCGGCTCCTTCGGGGGCCGCCGTTTTTATTTGTGCGGCGGCCAGCTTGTATACAAAAACGACGCCGGGCTGCGGTCAGTTGTAAGTTCACCCTCCCCTTTGCCAGAATTGCGCATCAAGAATGCGCCAAGTTTCGACAAGGGATGCGCGTATGTATACAGGCAACGAGGTCAATCGCCGCGATCTGCTGACCGCCGGCATCGCGCTGGCGGGGGCGGGCGCCGGGGTCACCGCCCTGCCCGCAATTGCCGCGGCCGACCCCGTCCTGCCGCGCACGCCGGAGGAGAACTTGCGCGCCATCGTGCGCGCCTCGGCCAGCCTGAAGGAAGAAAACTGCCCCTGGTACTACAACGGAACTATTTACGGCTGCGTCGGCGAGGAACAGCCGCGCCCGCTGTTCAAGTTCGAGGGCATGGAGATGTACCGCATGCTCCACATCTCCCCCACCGAATACGAAATGATCGGTAACACCGTCACCTTCTTCACGGATGTCGAGACCAACGCATTCCTCTACGACTACAAGAACCCTTACACCGGCGCGACGAATAAAGTCGAAGCCGCCGTGCAAGGCGGCAAAGCGGGCCGCGGCTTCGAGTATTCAATCAACGGCATCCGCCCCAAGATCGCCAAGGACAAGTTCCCCGACCAGCCGTTACAGATGTGGTGGAGTACGGCGGGCGATTACGTCTGGCTGCATGATCAGACCGTGTATCCGCCGGGCCTGCAGGCGCCGCGCATGCAGCGCAAGACCAACTTCATCCGCAAGGACGAGTTCCTGAACCCCAAGCTCGACCGTTTCCGCACCATGTTCACGGCCGCCGTGTTCATGCCCTGGCCGAAGTGGATGGAGATGGGCGACAGGCCCGGCCACATCGTCTGGCATGCCTCGGGCGTGAAACTGAATTCCATCGACGAGGTGCCCGAGAAGCACCGCGTACGGGCGCTGAAAGAGCACCCCGATCGCATGACCATTTCCGTGAACTAGCCCCGCGTAAGGAGAATCACACATGATGTTTTCATCCCTGATCGACACCATCGCCAACCGGCGCGGCGCGATGAAAGCCCTGGCGGGCGCGTCGGCTGCCGCCGCGGGCATGGCGGCGCTCGCGGGCTGTTCCGAGCAGAAACCCGCTACTCCCGCGACCAAGCGCGAGCCCATCGACTTCAAGGACCCGGCGCAGAACCTGAAGGCCTTCATCAAGCTCACAGGCGATCTCGACCCAACGAAGGAATCCGTCGGCTGGTTCGGCGGCACCATTTACGGCAACCGCGGCACCGAACCCTTGAAGCCGCTGGTGGGTGTCTCGGGTGTCGGCGTCGCGCGCATCGAGCCCCAGGGCAACAACGCTTACCGCATGTTTAACCGCGAGTTCGCCTGCTACACCGACCCCAAGACCGGCGAGATCCTGGAAAAGTGGACGAACCCCTACACCAACGAAGAGGTGGACGTGGTGCCGATCAAGAACATGATCGTCAACGCCCAAGTCGCGCCCATCGTCGAGCAGGAGTTCGACGGGCACAAAGTGTCGTTCCCCTTCACGCCGCCGTGGATCGTGCAGGGCGGCAAGGCGTTCTCGCTGTTCGAGATCCATGCGGCGTTCCCCAACCCCATGAAGCCCGACGCTTGGCCGCGCGAGTCCGCCGGGCCCATCAACCGCACCGGCGAAATGTTCCAGCGCATGGTATCGCTGGCCGATCTGGAAAACCCTGATCTCACCGCCGTGGATTACGTGGGCACCTGGACGCGCGTCGGGCCCTGGCTGCCGTGGATGCTGATGGGCCAGGCCGAGGGGCATTTGCTGTACCGCAGCTTCATGAACCGCGCCCCCGGCATCGAGGCCCTGCCCGCCAACCTGTTGGCCTACATGAAAGCGAAGTACCCCGAGTTCCTGAAAGCGCCGGGCCCTGAGACCTGGGGCCAGCCCAACGACAGTTCGTGGACGGTCTACATGAGCCAGAACAAGCCCAAGCCCGCCAAAGGCTGACAAGTATCAGATATTCACTGAAAAGGCGGCCGTTCGGGCCGCCTTTTTTATGACGCCTGATGTGCACCGCTTGGCGCGGGCGGATAACTGCGCCGGGTTGCGATCCACAGCGCGACGGGCAAGACCACTGCTGCTGAAATGGTGGGCATGATCCACGATTTCGCCTCATAGACGATGACGAGCAAACTGAGGATCATCACCGAAATCGCAATGAATTTGATTTTCACCGGAATAACGCGGTGTAAGTGCCAGGCCTGAAGCGTCGGGCCGAAAGTGCGGTGTGTCCACAGCCATACCTGCAGCCGCCGCGAGCTTTTGGAAAACGCCCACAGCCCGACGATCAGGAACACCGTCGTCGGCAACACGGGCACGAACATGCCGACAATACCAGTGCCTGTGCTGACCAGACCCAGCACCACATAGAACGGCGACAGCCAGCGCGGCGTCTCGGCCAGCGGCGGCGGCGGCATTTCGCGGGGTGTATGGGCTTCGGTCATGGGGCAAGGCAGGTGAACGCAAGGCCCGGAATCTAGCCCAAGTGCCCGGCCCCGTTCACCACCCTTTTCGGGCAGCCCCTGAAATGTTTGTAACGGTGCGTAACGCCTGCGCGCTTGACAGCGTTACTCTGCGGCTTGCTTGGCCTCGCCCGTCTGGACGACGGGAACCGTATCCATCACCCAGCCCTTGGTTTCGCGGCGCGCGGGGCTGGGGATGGCGTAAACCACCCGGCCCGCATCGCGCTCGACCGCATCGATATCAATGCGCCAACCTTTGGTATTCCACTCTTTGGTGTACTGGCGGTAGCGCGCAATCGTGCGGTCGGCGGGCATCAGCACTTCCTTGGTGTTGGTCACCGGCGGAATCGAAGGCTCGATAGCCTCCAGAATGGTGATGTCCTGTTCCTGGATGACACGCTGGCGCACCTGAATGGCGTCGTCGTGCTGCGGGTCCAACAACGCGTTGCGCATGTTGATGAGATAGCCCCTGGTCTCGGTGCGGCTGACGGGCGTGCGGAACGTGTACTGATGGAACCAGTTGGTCGGCGACATGTGAATCTGCGTCCAGGTCTGGTGCGGCCCGACGTGCCCCGCCCCCGCCTCCAGGTCGCCCGCGAAGTTGCGCAGCTTGCTCATGGTGCTGTCCTTCAACTCGGGCGACTTGAAAGTCATCATGAAGCCTGCGCCGTTTTCCACCTCGTCGATCTTGTAATCGGGGACGGCGTAGGTTTCCCGCTCGCCCGAATAGCCGTGCGTGGGATGCACGAATTCGTTGTGCGCCGGGTCCAGTGTGTTCTCGACCGCGCGTTCGTAGCTGGCCTTGTATTCGTTATAGAGAAGGTTGGCGCGCCAACCCTCTTTTCCCCATTCCGGAATATCCATGATGCCGGGGCGTTCGTGCGCGGGCAGGTCGCCCAGGAAGGCGAATACCAGGTCGTATTTCTCCTGGGTGGGGTAGCTGTCGATGCGCGTGCGCGCAGGGATTTTGCCGTCCTTGCCGATAGAGGGGATTTTCACGCACTCGCCTTCGCCATTGAAACGCCAGCCGTGATAGGGGCACTCGACCGTGTCGCCCTTCAGCTTGCCGCCGGCCAGATTGCCGCCGCGGTGCGTGCAGACGTTGTGCAGGCAGTGCACCTTGCCCGCCGTATCGCGGAACAGCACGAAGTTCTGGCCAAGCATACGGACCTTCACGGGCTTATCGGTCACTTCATGCGATTGGGCGGCGACGTACCAGAAGTTCATATACATGGCGTTCTCCTTGCGGGGCCTTTGTCGGGCCTCATGAGCGGCTACTGCGTGTAGGCTTTGATGTACTTGAGTATGCGGGCGCGTTTCTCGGGCTCGGTCACAGGCGCATAGCGCATGCGGTTGCCGGGGTATGTGCCCGCCGGATCGGCGATGAAAGCCTCTAAATGCTCTTCGGTCCAGACCACGCCGGCCTTGGCGGCGGCGCGGA
>JAEUKM010000332.1 GCA_016793085.1 Rhodospirillaceae bacterium | reverse complement strand
GGTGCCCAGCAGGAACCGCCCGGTGTCCTTGCGCACCAGGAAGGGCATGTCGGTCTGCTCTTTGATGTAGGGCGCGTTGTAGGACTTATCTTCCAGAATAGTGTGGACCATGCCCAGGGCCAGGGCCGTGTCGGTGCCGGGCTTGGGGTTCACCCACAGCGAGGCATGCATGGCTGTGGGTGTGAATTCCGGGGATATGGCGATGACGTCGGTGCCGTTGTATCTCGCTTCCCAGAAAAAGTGTGCGTCGGGGATGCGGGTCACGGCCGGGTTGGCCATCCACACCAGCACGCATTTGGATTTGTAGACCGAGGCCATGACATCGCCCAGGTATACTTGGCCCACGGTCATATACACGCCGGTCGGCAGGTCACCGACGCCGGAATAAAATTCGGGCACCGTGACGCCCGAAATGTTGGCGAAGCGGGCGAGGGCGGAATACGAGGCCACTTTCACCGACATCTGCGTGCCCGAGCCCCAGGAAATCGCCTGCGGGCCGGACTCGGCGGAGACATCCAGAAATTTATCGGCGATTTCGCGGGATGCTTGCTCCCAGGTGATGCGCTCCCACTTGCCCTCGCCGCGTTTGCCGACGCGCTTCATGGGGTAGAGGATGCGCTGTTTACCGTACATGTACTTGGCGTGGCGTAAACCTTTTTGGCAGCCGCGCGGGCCGTAGTCGGGTGTGTCGGAATCCGCATGGCCGTCGTACATGGCCTGCTGTTCCTCGCGCCACACCACGCCGTTCTTGATGAACACGTTGAAGGCGCAGGTGCCCGCACAGTTGGTGCCGTGCGTGCCGCGCGCCACACGGTCCCAGGTCCACTTGTTGCGGTAGACATCCTCGAAACGGCGGTAAACCTGCGCGGGCTTGCTCACCTCTTGCGCGGCGGCGTACTTCAGATTGGTGACCAAAGCCGAGGTTGCGGCGGCGGCCAGAAATGCGCGGCGGTCGATGGCGTTCATCTGCCCTCCCCTGCGGTCAGATGGGCCCTTTAGACCGGGCCACCCCGGCAAGCTGTCCGGGGCCATTCAAACATGATGCCGAAGGTTAACAAAGCAGGGCCGCACCGGCATTGAGAAAAGTCAACAAATCCGCGGCAGACAGTCTTTAGATCATTGATTTAAAAGCGAAAAACCGCCCCGTGGGCAAACTAGCGGCTGTCGCTGAAATCGGCCAGCGCATCCATGTCGTTGATGCGGATAACGCGGATGGACTCCACGGTAATCAGCCCTTCGCTTTCGAGCCGCGCGAAACAGCGGCTGATGGTCTCGAACGCCATGCCCAGATAATCGGCGATGTCCTCGCGCGTCATGGGCAGATGCACCGGGTTGCCGCTGCCGCCGCGCGTAGCGGCCTTGCGCGAGAGCATCACCAGAAACGCCGAGAGTTTTTCCGCCGCCGAGCTTTGGCCGAGCATGGTGATGTGGTCCTGCGCCGCGCTGATGTCGGCGCTGGCCATCTCCAGCAGGCGGTGTTCGATCTTGGGCAGTTCCTGTGTCGCGCGCGTGAGATCGCCGCGGGAAAAACGGCACACCTTGGCCCCGCGCACCGCTTCGCCGGTCCAGGGGTATTCGTTGCGGTCCGAAAATCCGATGAAATCGCCCGAGAACAGAAAGCCGATCACCTGGCGCCGTCCGCTTTTCAGCGTGGTCGACAGTCGCACCGCGCCGTCGGTGATATTGTAAACGCTGGTGGCTTTATCGCCCTCGTGGAACAGCACATCGCCGCTGCCGAAGGTTTCACAGCGCGCCATGCCCGACAGCTTGGCCAGCTCCTCGGGCTCCAGCGCGCCGCACATGTTGAGGTTGCGCGCGCTGCAGATCAGGCAGCGTGAAACATCGAATGAAAACTTATCGCTTTGCCGCGCCGGCTGTTTGGCCACTTTGGTTCCCTCTAGACGCCCCGCGGACCGCGCGTTCGGGGCGGCCTAATTCATCGCTCTTTTTCTTGACCTGTGTCAACGCGAGGGCGAGGTCAGGATTCCATGATGAACGTGCTACACCGCAAAACACGGAGATGGCGATGAAAATCAAGCAAATCCTGGTGCCTCTGACGGGTGAAACCAAGGCTCTGCATGTGGTCGATCTGGCATTCCAGATCGCGCGCGAATCCGGGGCGCACGTCATCGGCACCGACACCGTGTCCGACCCGGGGCCGTTCCTGGACCAGACGGGGGCGGGCATGACGGCGGGCTATTACAGCGAGGTTTACAAGACCATCGAGAAGGCCCAGGCTGAAAAGCGCAAGCACGCCTTTGCGGCCTTCGACGCCAGCCGCAAGACCAACGGGATCGCCCTGGCCGACAAGCCGGGCTCGGCCATCGGGGTCACGGCCGAGTGGCTGCCGGGCGAAGGCTATAACGGCAACGCGGTGTCCGCGGTTGGGCGCCTGTGCGACTTGATCGTGATCAACTTGCCTGGTGAAAAGTCGACTTTGGCCGACCGCCAGTTGTTCGAAATGGCTGCTTTCAACACACGCCGTCCGGTTTTGCTGGTGCCGCCGGGCTGTACGGAGTTGGGTTCGCGCGCGGCAATTGCCTGGAACGGCAGCGCTGAAGCCTGCGCAGCGGTGGAAGGCGCGCTCCCGCTGCTGACGGGTCTCGACGGAGTGGACATCATCCAGGTAGGCCGCCTGAAGCCGGGCAAACTGGAGGCGGTGATGCTGCAGAACTACCTCGGCTGGCACCGCATCGCCACGCGCGTTGTGGAAGTACCTGATGCCGGCGGTTCGACGGCCAAGATCATTCACGATCAGGCCAAGGCCAGCCAGGCGACATTCCTGGTGATGGGCGCTTACACCCACAGCCCCTTGCGCGAACTGATTCTGGGCGGCGTCACGCAGTCGCTGAGCGCCACCAGCGAACTGCCGCTGGTAATGGCGCACTAAATTCCTCGTTTAGTGATCGAGGAAGCCGCGCAGGATCGTGCCAACCTTGGCGGTTTCGGCATCCAGAAAACCGTGCGTCCAACCTGGAAGATCGTGCACGCGGCCGTTCTTTAATAATGGCGCCGCGCGGGGCGTGTACGTCCACAAATCGTCCTCGGGGTTGAGGATCAGGATCGGGTGGTTGGTCTCCTGCAACGCGCGAGCGATATTGTAGTTGAATGCTGCCCGGTGCCCCCAGAACGACCAGTCGGGATTGCGCTGGCCATCCAGGAAAATGTTGAACTTGCGGTTCAGGTTGTCGCCCATGGCCCAGAACTCGTTCTTGAATGACGGCCAGCGCGCCGCCATGGCGGCGGGCCGTTCATCGGCGGTCTTGGGCACGTACTGCTTGCGGAAGGCTTCGGTTTCATCCTGGGTAAACACAGTGGCGGAGATCATGACGATTTTCCGCACCACGTCCGGGTTCTGACGCGCCATTTCAACGGCGGTCAGCGCACCGGTGTGGTAACCCATCACGTCGATCATGCCTAAGCCCTGCTCGGCGACGAAGTCGAGCATCACCTCGGCGTAATCCTTGATTTCCGGCGGCGATGGCGGCGGGTCGGACATACCGAAGCCCGGCGTGTCGGGGGCGACGGCGAAGCGGTCGCGGCCCATGTCGCCCATCAGATTCTCGAAGACGTAGCCTGATATCGGGCTGGGATGCAGCAAAAGCAGCGGACTGCGGCTGCCGTGTGAGCCCGCGACGCGGTAGTGAATCTGCCCGAAGCGGCCTTTTCCGTAGGCGCGCGTGATGGTGGCAAGTGAGGCTTGGCCGCTGGTGGGCATAACGTGTAATCCCCGAACTGATTCGCGCAGCAGATCCGGCAAGCCTTGATCTGCCGCATTTTTGTCTTCCGACATGCGGCCAGCCGATTCGGACGTCAGTCTACCTTGTCCAGAATGCGAGCGCCCAAGAAAATTACATAACAACGGCGGGTGTGGTTTTCTAAGGTTCGCGCCGAAACAAAATGGGGGCCCGTTTCATGGCGACAACGCCCGACGTCGATCGCGCATTCATCCGGCTTGCGGAAGGCCTGGTGCATTACCGTCACGCCGGAGACCGCAGCACTGGTGAGGCCTTGCCGCTCTATATGGTGCATGCGGGGCCGGGCTCGTCGGCGGGCATCGCGCCGCTGGTGGCCGAACTCGCGCGTACTCGATTTGTGGTGGCCCCCGATACGCTCGGCAACGGCGACTCTGCCGGGCCTGCCGTGAAAAACCCGGACCTGACCTACTACGCCGACAGCGTGTTGCGCGTGATGGACGCGCTGAAGATCGATAAGGCCGATTACTTCGGCACCCACACCGGCGCACACATCGGTGTGGAACTGCTGCTGAGTCGTCCCGACCGCTTCCGAAAAGTCATCTTCGACGGTATTGGCATTTTCCCGGACGATCTGAAAAAACAGATGCTGGAGAACTACGCGCCTGAAGTGGCGCCCGATGACTTCGGCCGTCAGTTCGTGTGGGCCTGGCATTTCGTGCGCGACCAGTCGCTGCACTTCCCGTACTTCCTGCGCGATCCGCAGCATCGGCTGCAGAACTCCATGCCGCCGGCCGAAGCGCTTCATCGGTCGGTTACGGAAGTGCTGAAGGCGCTGACCACCTATCACAACGGCTACCGCGCTGTGTTCCGCCACGACACCAAGGGCCGTCTGGCGCAAGTAAAGAATATGCCGCTGATGTTCATGGCCTCCGAGCCGGATCCCTTGAACATTTATCTGGACGAGGCGGCGGGGTTGGTGCCCGGCTCAAAGAAGGTGCTGATCACGCGCGCACAAGGTTTGGCCGGCCGCGTGAAAGCGATGCAGGAATTTTACGATGCCTAAGGCCATGTTGCCGAAAGCCCGCCGCGCGCTGGTCGGCTACGTGCTAGCACTGCGGCGCTGGTACGGGCGCGAAAACCGGCGGCGCTTGCCGCGTGGGGCCGGACTGCACCAGGCAGGCTTTCGCTTTGCCCGCTGGGTGTGCGCCCATCACCGCAAGGGCGGCAGCCTCTAAGTCGCTGGGTTTCGCGGCGGGTTCGTCCCGCTCCAGCGTAATCGCGGCACTCACCACTGCCCGGCCGAGATCGGACCAATACGCCAGGTGCTGCTGCGCTACGGCAGCTGCTACCGAAGCCGTGCGGCGCACTTTGTCGGCTGCGGCCATGGCATCGGCTTCGGCTTTTCTCAGTGGTTTCAGAGCCGCGTCGACCTTGGTCATGTCGTCCAGTGCTGCGCCCAGCAGTTCGTCGGCATGACTGTTGGCGGCGGGGCTATGGAAGGCGTCCAGGGCCGATGTGATTGACGTTGCGCGCTGATCGAGCGGGCCCGCCATGTCCTGACGCGCATTACGCGCTACGGCTTGGGCCTCCTGCGTTGTGGACTGGGCCGTGCTTTGTGCTTTCATCAGTGTGCGCCATAGCGCCCGTTGGGCCGTCGCCGGACCAAACAAGGTGAAGTCGCAGGCACGGTCAGGGCTTGGCCACGACGCCGTGTCCAAGGTGTCGGCCACGGCGCCGATGCTGATCATTGCCGCATGCTCTACGGCAGACACGGACCCGCATTCGCCTTGTTCGCACACAATCAGGTCTGTGAGAGACGGCGCCACTTCGCCGCGCTGCGCCCGCTCGGCGGCGGCGATCAGCGCTTCACCCTGGCCGCGGTAGCGGGCAACGGTTTCATTGAAGGTTTGCCGCGCGCCGCGCCAGGCGCGTTCCGTCTCAAGCCGCGCGATCAGTAGCGGCTCTTCGGCGGCCGTGGCCACGGCGTAAGCCTTTTGCGCAGCACTCAGGGCGCTCATGGCGCGGGAGAGGTTTGCTTCGTTGCCGGCCGCGCGCGCCTTGGCGGCCGCGGCAATAGCGTCGCTGATCCGGCCCGAGGCATCGCCAGCGTTGTCGTGCGCGGTGCGGGTCTGGGCTTCGATGGTTTTCAGTTTCGCGGCAAGCGCGCTGACACTTGATTGCAGTTCGCCGGGCAGCGGACCGCAATCACCTGCCGCCGCCCCCGCAAGCGGCAGCGCCCACAACGCCAAAACAGCGAGTATGCTAAAGGCCGTTTGCCGCACCGCCGCGCGCTTTCAAAAAAGTTTCCGTCCGCAAGATTGCATTATCGCGGATGTTTTTGAAAAAAAGATCCATGTCATGAAAGTGCAGGTTTTCACCAGGTAAGACCAGAAGCTTGAAATCATCGGCGGCGGGAATATCCACGTAAAGTGCGCCGTCTTTGCAGGTAGCGCCCAGCACGCCTGGCTTTAACGCGGGCAGCGGGCCAGGGGCCGCTTTGCCGGGCAGTGCGCCCAGGTTGGCTAATGCAGGCGCATCGGGTTTCTCGGTATCGAATGTCAGCGGGTTGACGCACAGGGTTTCAGAGCCTTCACGGGTCTTGAAGCGCGCCTCGTAACGTTCGGCGTAACGCGCAACCGTGCTTTGCGCGTCACCATTGCGCCCGAAGGTCAGCCATGAGACCACGCACCCAGTCTGCTCGGGCTTGGCACAGGCCGAGATGGTTTTGTACTGACGGCCGAAAACGCCCGCCGGAAACCCGATGCCGATTCCATAGGCGGCCACGAACTGCGGGCGAATGGCCGAGGCGTCCACCACCTCTTCCAGCAGGCGCTGGATCATGAATGTGCCCTGGCTGTGACCCGCCAGGATGAACGGCCTCCCGTCGTTGAAGTGGTCGAGATAATACTGGAAGGCGGCTTTCGCGTCGTCGTACGCAAGCGCGCGGGCCTTGTCGCCGCTGTCGTCCTTGGCGCCGACGGCGCCGCTGGTGGCCTGCCGATAGCGCGGCGCATAGACGCGGCAGCAGCCGTTAAAGATCGCGGCCTGGCGCGCGATCACACTGATATCGGTCCAGGCGTTGGTCTTGGCGTCGGCCAGGTCCTGATTCCAGTTGTCCGTACCCCGGAAAGTAGTGGGATGAAGGTAAAACACATCTACGCTGGCGTCGTTCTGGCGGTCGCCCACGGTTTCGCCCTCCGGTACCAGATCGGCGCTGTCTTTATGTTCGGGACCGGGCAGGGCCGCCCAGACGGCGGGGTCGGCGTAGTTGGGCGGCGTCGGCGGCGTATAGGCGCTGAACGGTTTATCGGGCGCGCGCGAACCCGCCATCAGCATCAGGCGCGGGTACAGCCAATAAGCCGCCATCAGGATGAAAATCACCCCAGCGCCGATGGTGATGGTCAGGCGGTTCATTGTTCGCGTCCCCCAATATTGCGCGCAGTATGGGCAATCAGGCCGGGGGTTCCTAGGCCTCCCCGCAAGGCATGTTAGCTTTTTAAGACAGGCAAGGGGGCGGGATATGATGACAACGCACGGGCGTTTCATGGCGTGGGCGGGTACAGCGATTCTTGCGGCCGCCGCAGTTTATGCTGTTGCAGATTGGCGCTTCTGGGTGCGCCATATTCAAAGCCCACCGGACGAACGCATTGTTTTTGACTTCGACTGGTATCAACCCAAGGCGCGCATCGGAGAGGGGCCTGGCCGGGATATTCCGGTTGCCGCCGCGATTGAACGCACGATCGATCAGGCGGCGCTCGATCAGGCCGTGAGCTACGCCAAGACGCTGGACAGCTACGCCTTCATCGTCGCGCGCAACGGCAAAATTGAGGCGGAATACTATAAGGACGGTTTCGGACCGGACTCGTTGTTCGATACGCAATCCATGCACAAAGGGCTGTTGGCCTTGGCATTCGGGCTTGCGGTCGACCGCAGAATAATCCCGAACCTCGACGCACCGGCGGCGGATTTCCTGCCCGAGTGGCAAGCCGATGCGCGCGCTGTCATCACCATTCGCCAACTGCTGGCCAACGCCAGCGGACTGGCGGAACCTGAATTCTCCGAGCGGCCGTGGTCGGCGGCCTACCGCCTGTTCATCGGCGACAATGTCGACGCCACAGCGCTGTCTGTGCCCATGGCCGAAACGCCCGGCCGAAGATTTGTCTTCAACCATGTCAATGCCCAAGTGCTGCATGCGGTGCTGACGCGCGCGGCGAAGCAATCTTATGCGGATTTTCTGAAAACCAACCTTTGGCCGCAGGTGGGCAATGGCGCCGCACAAGTGCGGCTCGACCAGCCTGGAGGCAGCGCGCGCACGGTGTGTTGCTTTCAGACACCCGCGCGTGCGTGGCTGCGTATCGCGCAGTTGATCCTGGACAATGGCCGGGTGGGCGACACGCAAATCGTCTCGCCGGAGTGGATCGCCGCCATGACCACGCCCACGCCGCTTAATCCAAAGTTCGGTTTCAACACGCATCTGGGCCGGCCCGCGCCGTCGCAGCGGCCATCAGCCTCGGCCCGCGTGCAGCCCACCAGGGCGTCGGTACCATTTGCCGCCGAAGACGTGCGCTATTTTGAAGGCCGCGGTGGCCAGCGCATGCT
>JAEUKM010000316.1 GCA_016793085.1 Rhodospirillaceae bacterium | reverse complement strand
GCTGGCGACCAAGCCTGAGTCTAAAATCCCGTGGAGTCGGTTCCGTGATGACTACCGCCTGATCCGTGAAAAAATCGAAGCGGTGTTCACCGACTTCGAGAACTTCAACGAGCGCATCGGCCGCGCCGGCGGGTTCTATCTCGGCAACAGCGCCAAGGACCGCGTGTGGAAAACAGAGACAGGCAAAGCCAATTTTGTTGCGACCGCCTTGCCGCGCGAAACCATCCGCGAGGCGGCCCAGAAGCGCACGCCCGAAAAGGTGTTCACGCTGATGACCTTCCGCGCCCACGACCAGTACAACACCACGGTCTATGCGCGGAACGACCGCTACCGCGGCATCAAGAACGAGCGGCGCGTATTGTTCATCAACCCGGCCGATCTGGCGGCCTTGAACTTGCGCCCTAACGCTGTGGTGGATATCGCGACCGTCTGGCACGATGCGCGCGAACGTATCGCCAAAGGGTTCAGGCTCGAGCCCTACGACATTCCGTCCGGGTGCCTGGGGGCCTATTTCCCCGAGACGAACGTGCTGGTGCCGCTCGATCACCACGGCCCGCGCTCGGGCACGCCCACCAACAAGAACATCCCCGTCGTCCTGAGGCCCACATGAGTTCCGAAAGCGCCATCGCCGCAACGCCACAGCCTCCGTACTACGCGGTGATTTTCACGTCATTACGAACACCCGGCGATGATGGGTACGGCGCCATGGCCGACCGTATGGTCGAGATCGCGCAAACCATGCCGGGGTTTTTGGGCGTGGAATCGGCGCGCGAAGGTTTAGGCATCACGGTGTGCTACTGGCAGACGCTTGAAAGCATTGCCGCCTGGAAGGCCGAGGCTGAGCACGAAGCGGCGCAGAAGCTGGGCCGCGAAAAATGGTATGCCGCCTACCACACCCGCATCGCCCGCGTTGAGCGCGATTATGGCTTCGAGCGTTGAGGCCCTCGGCACCGATGAAAATGCCGTGCTGAAGGCGTTGTTTCAACATGCGCCCATTCAGGCGCGCACTTTGGCGAAGCGGCTGGGCTTGGCGCAAAGCACAGTGTTCCGCTGCCTCGCGGCCCTGGAAGACGCGGGCTTGATTGCTGCGCAAAGCGGTGATGATCCCTTGCGCCGTATCATCAGCCTTACGGCTGCGGGCGAAAAACTGAAAACACGCTAGTCTTTCAGGTTATCGGTCAGCTTGTTCAAGAGATTGAACACCGCATCCTGCTCGGTGCTGCTCAAGCTGCTGACGGCTTGCGTCGCCACCTTGCGCGCCTCGTTCATCACCGTGTCCTGGGCGGCGCGGGCTTTCTGCGTCAGATAAATGAAGGTGCGGCGTTTGTCGGCGGGGTCGGCATCGCGCCGGATCAGCCCGTCGCGCTCCATGCGGTTCAAGGTGTTGGCCATGGTCGGCTGTTCCACGCCGATACGGCGGCACAGATCGGCCTGGGTCAGACCATCCTTTTGAAAAAGCATGACCAGGGCCGGAAACTGGCCGGGCGCCACACCCAAGGGGGCCAGCGCGTCCTGCAGCCGCCGGTCGTAAAGCCGGTTCAAAAGGCCGAGCTGGTAGCCGAGCGAGTCGAGTCTGCGGATCGCCATGCGTTATGATTCCCCCGAAGGCCCGCTTTCAGCGGCCCTCCTGCCGGTAGCCCATGCCGCGCATGCAGCGGTCGACGGCCTTGTCGTAGCGGTCCGTCAGATCCACCTGGTCTTTCATCTCGAGCGGGCTGGGTCCGCGCGGATTCAGCGTGGTGTTGGGGCCGCGGGTGTTCATGCCGTAATCGGAGCGGGTGGTGCCCTCGGCGGCCAGGGTCTGAGCTTCGGCGTCGCGCTCGCAACTGCGCAAATCCGCGCTGACCTGCTTGGATGTCTTGCCGGCCTGTTGCCAAGGCGTTCCCATGCATGACGCCAGGGTGAGGGCCAGAACGGCGAAAAAGACATACTTCATTCTGCTGCACCCTGCTTCACTGAAAGCCTGACGGTATCCATCGCTTGACCAACCCGCACCGGACCTGCTTGTGTCAGCTATAGTCCGGCATGACGATAGGAAAGATCATCGCATGAGTTCCGCTTCTCCATCCAGCGGCCACGTCACATCCTACTTCTTCGAGGATTTGACGCCCGGCAAGTCGGCCACCTTTACCAAGACCGTCACCGAGGCCGACATTATGAAGTACGCCGAGGTTTCCGGCGACACCAATCCGCTGCACCTGGATGCTGGCTTTGCCGCCACCACCATGTTCAAGGAGCGCATCGCCCACGGCATGCTGTCGGCGGGCTTCATCTCGGCGGCCTTCGGCACGGTCATGCCGGGCTCGGGCGGCGTGTATGTGGCGCAGAACCTGCAATTCAAGCGCCCAGTGAAGATCGGCGATGTCGTCACCGCCCGCATCGAGGTGACGGGCACCATCCCCGAAAAGAAGTTCGTGCAGTTCAAGACCCAGTGCCTGGTGAACGACAAGGTCGTCATCGACGGCGATGCGACGCTGATGGTTCCCGCCCGCGGTTAAATCGCATGCGCCTTGTCCGCTATTACGGTGAAGTGCCGCAGAGCCTGAAGGGCGGCGTCGTGGCCCTGGGCAACTTCGACGGCCTGCACCTGGGCCATCAGGCCGTCATCGGCGAGGCGGTGCGCTTGGCGCACTCCGGCAGCGTTCCGGCGGCGGTGATGACCTTCGAGCCGCACCCGCGCCTGTTCTTCAAGCCCGACCAGGAGCCGTTCCGCTTAAGCCCCTTCCGCATCAAGGCCCGCCTGATCGAGGCCATGGGGGTGGATTACCTGTATGTGCAGACCTTCGATAAGGATTTCTCGCAGCGCTCGGCCGAGAATTTCGTCGAGGAAATTCTGGTGCAGGGACTCAACGTCAGTCACGTGGTCGTGGGCTTTGATTACGTCTTCGGGCGTGGGCGCGGCGGCAACGTGACGCTGCTGCACGACATGGCGCGCAAGCATAATTTCGGCGTGACAGCCGTGGCCGAAAAGCGCGGCTCGGGCGTGCGCTATTCCTCCACCAACATCCGCACCTTCCTGAAGGACGGCCAGCCGTTCGAAGCCGCGAAGCTGCTTGGCCGCTACTGGGAGATCGAAGGCCGTGTCGAACACGGCGATCAGCGCGGCCGTTTCATGGGTTTTCCCACGGCTAACTTGCCCTATGCCGATTACCTGCACCCCAAGCGCGGTGTCTATGCGGTGCGGGCGGGCGTCGACCGGGGCGCTGAAACCGTATGGCACGACGGGGTCGCCAACTTCGGCACGCGCCCGACGTTCGATAAAAAAGACCTGCTGTTGGAAGTGCACCTGTTCGGCGTCGATGTGAACCTCTACCAGAAGCACCTTCGGGTTGCTTTGATCGAGCATCTGCGGCCCGAGCAGAAGTTCGAAGGCCTGGAGGCCATCAAGGCCCAGATCGCCAAGGACTGCGAGGCCGCCAAGATTGTGCTGAAAGCGCGTGGATTCGCACCCGGTGCTGCGCCCTATGTCGCGGTGTAGCGTTTTGGAAATTCTAACCCGTCAGGCCGATCAAGGCCGCCAGCTTGGCGCGAACGTCGCTCAACACCAAAACGCTCACCGAACTGCCGCTGTAGGAAATGGGCCGTGCCAGTGTGTCGATGCTGCGCACATGGCTTGTCAGCACTTCACCTTGCACCGCTAGCCCTTCGGGCAGCACGACACTGGAGGCGAAGGGCCGCACCTGCGCGGTCACCGGGCAGACGATGGCAAAGCGGCTGGCGTGATAGAACGCGGCGGGCGAAACCACCAGCGCCGGACGCCGCCCGCTTTGCTCGCGGCCGTGGCGCGGATCGAAGTCGATCCAGATCAGGTCACCCGCTTCGGGCACATAATCGCCGGCCGCGAACCCTCCTGCGGCGTCCGCGAGGCCTGCGCTCATGTCACGTCCTCGCGGCCCCGATCGGGCCCCCAGTCGAAGGCCTGGCGCATGGCCTCGGGCGTCATGCCGCCGAGAACGTCGTTCAGGGTATAAACCGGCCGGTCGGTGGAAATGATGATGCGGTTGCCCGACAGCGTCATCTCGACGCGGGCCCCTTCGGTGAGGCCCAGGCGCGCAGCGATGTCCTTGGGGAATCGGACCCCTAAGTTGTTGCCCCATCTGCTGACTTGGACTTGCATGGCGTTCTCCATTGGCTATCTTTTAGATATTCTGCGGATATCTAAAAGATAGTCAACACTGGGTGGGGCAAAGGGGGCTGCCCGTGGCGGAGTCCGGGAGCGTTGAAGGCCGTACCGGGGGCTGATACACACCCGGCCCATGGCAACGGCCACGACCCTCGGCGCTGCGGAGCGAATTATCCACCCCATTCTGTGACCAGAATGGGGCCGCCACGCTTTTGTTCGCTTCGTACCTTTTCTATTGCCCGGGATGACCCGCACCCATGACCGCCGATACCACGTCTCACAATGGGCCTGACTACAAGGCCACCGTGTTCCTGCCCGCCACCGAGTTCCCGATGAAGGCGGGCCTGCCCCAGCTTGAGCCCAAGCTGCTCGACCGCTGGGCCAGGATGGATATGTACAAAAAGCTCCGCCAGATCGCGAAGGGCAAGCCCAAGTTCGTCCTGCACGATGGTCCGCCCTACGCCAACGGCAACCTTCACATCGGGCACGCGCTGAACAAAATCCTGAAGGACGTCATCGTGCGCTCGCGCCAGATGATGGGCTTTGACGCGCCCTATGTGCCGGGCTGGGACTGCCATGGTCTGCCCATCGAATGGAAGATCGAGGAAGAATACCGCGCCAAGGGCAAGAACAAGGACGACGTGCCGGTGGTGGAATTCCGCCGCCAGTGCCGCGCCTTCGCCGAGAAATGGATCGGCGTGCAGAAGGAAGAGTTCAAGCGCCTGGGCGTGGTGGGCGACTGGGACAACCCCTACACCACTATGAATTTCAAATCCGAAGCTGCCATCGTGCGCGAAGTGGCGAAGTTCGTGCTGAACGACAGCATCTACCGCGGCGCCAAGCCGGTGTTGTGGTCGGTGGTGGAAAAAACTGCATTAGCAGATGCAGAGGTGGAATACGCCGATCACACCTCGACGACGGTGTGGGTGCGCTTTCCCGTCGCCAAAACTGGCGTGAAGGAGCTTGAAGGCCAGTCGGTCGTCATCTGGACGACGACGCCCTGGACCTTGCCCGGCAACCGCGCCATCGCCTACGGCCCCGAGATCGATTACGTGGTGATCGAAGTTGCGGCGAAGACTGAGAAAAGCCTGGCCCGTGTAGGCGAACGCTTCGCCGTGGCCGAAGCGCTGCTGACCCAGTTACTGAAAGACACCGGCGTCACCGCGCACAATGTTGTCGCCAAGCTGAAGGGTGCGGCGTTTGCGGGCACCGTGTGCCGCCATCCGTGGCACGGCAAAGGGTATGACTTCGATGTACCGTTGTTCCCGGGGTCGTTCGTCACGACCGAGCAGGGCACGGGCTTCGTCCACATGGCCCCCGGCCACGGCGAGGACGACTACGAACTGTGCCGCGAATACAAGGTGCCGGTGCCCGATACCGTGAATGGCGATGGCCTGTATGTGCCGAGCGTGCCCCTGTTCGCAGGCGAGCATGTGTTCAAGGTGGCGCCCAAGGTGGTGGCCGCGCTGCAAGAGGCCGCAGCCCTTCTGCATCACGGCAAACTCGTCCACAGCTATCCGCATTCCTGGCGCTCGAAGGCGCCGCTCATCTTCCGCAACACGCCGCAGTGGTTCATCTCCATGGAGAAGAACGGCTTGCGCGAAAAAGCGCTGAAGGCCATCGACGCGACGCAGTGGGTGCCCGCCATCGGCCGCAACCGCATCTACGCCATGGTGGAAAGCCGCCCTGACTGGTGCATCTCGCGCCAGCGCCAATGGGGTGTTCCGATCACCCTGTTCATGAACGCCAAGACCGGCGAAGTGCTGAAGGACCCGGACGTGTTCGAACGCGTCGCCAAAGCGGTCGAGCGCGAGGGTGCTGATGCCTGGTTGACGGTGCCGCCGCAGGAGTTCCTGGGCGATAAATACACCGCCTCGGACTGGACGCAAGTAACGGACATCGTGGAAGTGTGGTTCGATTCCGGCTCCACCCACGCCTTCGTGCTGGAACAGCGCCCCGAGTTGAAATGGCCCGCCGACCTGTACCTGGAAGGTTCGGATCAGCACCGCGGCTGGTTCCACACTTCGCTGTTGGAAAGCTGCGGCACGCGGGGCCGGGCGCCCTTCGATGCGGTGCTGACGCACGGCTTCCTCTTGGACGAGAAGGGCAACAAGATGTCCAAGTCCATGGGCAACATGGTGCCGCTGGACAATGTGGTGAACACGTCGGGTGCCGACATCCTGCGCCTGTGGGTCGTGGCTTCGGACTACACGCAAGACCTTTCCATCGGCCCCAACATCATCAAGCAGATCAGCGATCTGTACCGGCGCTTGCGCAATACGTTGCGCTATCTTCTGGGTAATCTGTCGGGTTTCACCGAGGCCGAGAAAGTGCCCGCCGCCGACATGCCCGAGCTGGAGCGTTACGTGCTGCACCGGCTGTGGGAACTGGATCAGATGATCCGCAACGCCTGCACCAGTTACGATTTCCACGGCCTGTTCAACGATCTGCATAACTTCTGTGCGGTGGACTTGTCGGCGTTCTATTTCGATGTGCGCAAAGACGCGCTCTACTGTGACGCGCCCAATGATGCGCGCCGCCGTGCGGCGCGGACCACGCTCGACATCGTTTACAATTGCCTGGTGAAGTGGCTGGCGCCGTTCATCTGCTTCACGGCGGAAGAGGCATGGCTGGCGCGCCATCCGGGCGATGATAGTTCCGTGCACTTGCAGACCTTCATGGATATTCCGTCCGCGTGGCAGAATGAGGCGCTGGCGAAGAAGTGGCAGACCGTGCGTGACGTGCGCCGCGTGGTGACAGGCGCGCTGGAAGTGGAACGCGCGGGCAAACGGATTGGTTCGTCGTTACAGGCGCACCCGCATGTCTACGCACCCGCCGCTACGGTGGAGCTGCTGAAAGACGTGGCCATGGACGATGTGTGCATCACATCCGCCATCAGCATTGTTGCCGGTGCGGTGCCCGAAGGCGCCTATACCGTGCAGGACGTGAAAGACGTGGGTGTCAAAACCGATCTGGCTGCGGGCGAGAAGTGCCAGCGTTGCTGGAAGGTGCTATCCGAGGTGGGCAAACAAAACCGCCCCGGTGTGTGCCGGCGTTGCTCGGACGCCGTGGACGCGCTACCCGCGGCGGCGGCGTAGCTGGCATGCGCCTCGGTCTCAGCATTGCGGGTGCGGCTTTGGTGATCGACCAGATCAGCAAGGCCGTTCTGCTGAACGTTCTGCGGCCCGAAGGCGTGACCGCGACACCGTTCTCGACGGATAAAATCATCGAGGTGCTGCCGTTCTTCAATTTCCGCATGGCGTGGAATACAGGGATAAGTTTTTCCATGTTCGACGGCGGCGGAGCCACCACCTACATTCTTCTGGCCGTGCAGGTGGCCATCACGTTGGCCCTGCTGTACTGGCTGCGCAGCCTGTCGGGCCGTTTAATGATTGTGGCAACGGGGCTGATCATCGGCGGGGCCGTGGGTAACATCATCGACCGCGCCCGCTGGGGGGCGGTGGCCGATTTCTTCGATTTCCACGTGGCGGGCTGGCACTTTGCCACATTTAATGTGGCCGATAGCTGCATCTCCATCGGGGTTGCGCTATGGCTGCTTGACGCCATCCTCAACCGTCCGCAGGATGCGCCCTCCAAACAGGAGCCGACCTAAGATGCCGAAGCGTTTCGTCCCGCTGTTTTGCCTCGTTGCCGCCAGCCTCGCCGTTTCAGGCTGCCAGGACACGCGCCGCGCGCTCGGCATCGACAAGTCGGTCCCGGATGAATTCGCCGTGGTGTCGCGCGCTCCCCTGGTCATGCCGCCCGACTTCAATCTGCGTCCGCCGGCCCCCGGCGCCGAGCGCCCGCAGGAAGGCACGGCCGCCGATCAGGCCCGCGCCATTCTGGTGGGCCGCGAGCGCTTGAACCAGTACCGTGCGCGCGGGTTCTCGGCGGGCGAAGTGAAACTGCTGGAACTGGCGGGCACGGCAGGCGTGCCGTCCGATATCCGCCGCGTGCTCGACCGCGAAACATCCGCTTTTGCGGCCGAGGAAAAGTCGTTCACCGACCGGCTGGTGTTCTGGCGTTCGGAAGGCGAGGTGGGTACGCC
>JAEUKM010000313.1 GCA_016793085.1 Rhodospirillaceae bacterium | reverse complement strand
TCAAAGCCAAAAAGACGGCGGTTTTCCAAGGCCTTATATGGGGGTTTCCGGCTCAAAAAGCCCGGAATCGGCTTTGGCGCGGCCAAAGCCCTGTGCTATCAGGCCCGTTCAGGGGCTGAAAGAGGCCCCCAAGTCCATCGCCGTATTGCCCCAAATCCCTCATGTCGCACGCCCTCTCCACCCCCCAGCCGCTCATGGCCGCCAAGGCGTCCGCCTTGAAGGGCCGGGCCCGGGTGCCGGGCGATAAGTCCATCTCGCACCGTTCGCTCATCATGGGGGCGCTGGCGGTTGGCGAAACGCATATCAGCGGCCTCTTGGAAGGCGACGACGTGCTGCGCACCGCCCAGGTGATGCAGGCGCTCGGCACCAAAGTGGAACGCCGCGCTGACAACAAAGCAGCCCCCACCTGGCATGTGTGGGGCCGGGGTGTCGGCGGCCTGACCGAGCCCGCCGACGTGCTGGACATGGGCAACTCGGGCACCGGCGCACGGCTGATCGCGGGCCTGCTCTCGGCCTATCCCTTCTTCTCGGTCATGACGGGCGATGCCTCCTTGCGCAGCCGCCCCATGGACCGCGTGATCAAACCCTTGAGCCAGACGGGGGCCATGTTTCAGTCGCGCGCGGGCGGCAAGCTGCCCATGGCTATCCGCGGCACGCCTTTACCTATGGCCCTGACCTACGACAGCCCTGTCGCTTCAGCACAAGTGAAATCCGCGGTGCTGCTGGCGGGCCTGCATGCGCCGGGCCGCACGGTCGTGACGGAGCCCGCCGCCAGCCGCGATCATACCGAACGCATGTTCAAACATTTTGGTGTGGAAGTAGAAGCAGGGCCGGTGAAGCCCGGTTCGCCCGTGTACCGCGCCAGTGTATTGGGCCAGCCGGAACTGACGGGCCGGCCCATCGTCGTGCCGGGTGATCCATCATCCGCAGCGTTCCCGGTGGCGGCGGCCCTGCTGATCGAAGGCTCGGATATCGTTGTCGAGAATGTGGGCCTGAACCCTTTAAGAACGGGTCTTTTCGACACCTTGCGCGAAATGGGCGCGGCGATTGAAACGCTGAACACGCGCCTGGAAGCGGGCGAACCCGTGGCCGATCTGCGTGTGAAATTCAGCGCGCTCAAAGGTGTGCATGTGCCCGCCGAGCGCGCGCCTTCGATGATCGACGAATACCCCATTCTCGCCGTGGCGGCGGCCTGCGCCGAAGGCGAAACGCGCATGGAGGGCCTGGCCGAGTTACGTGTCAAAGAAAGCGACCGTTTGAGTGCGATGGTGAACGGCCTTGTCGCCTGCGGCGTCGATGCGCGCGCCGAGGGCGACACCATGATCGTGCGCGGGCAGGGCAAACCGCCCAAGGGGCATGCCACCATTGCCGTGCATCTCGATCACCGCATCGCCATGTCGTTCCTGGTTTTGGGCCAGGTCAGCGACAAGCCCATCGGCATTGATGACGCGGCGGCCATCGCTACAAGCTTCCCCGATTTCATTCCGCTGATGACGGGCCTGGGCGCGACCCTGATGCAGGTGAGCGCAAAAGGATGAGTTCCGTGATCGTCGCCATCGACGGGTCCGCCGCCTCGGGCAAGGGCACGCTGGCCAAGCGTTTGGCGGCGCACTTTAACTATGCGTATCTGGACTCAGGTTCGCTCTACCGCGCCATCGGTGTGGCGGTGCTGCGCCAGGGCGGCGATCCCAGCAACGAAAGCCAGGCGGTTGCAGCAGCGCGCACGCTCGATATTTCCCAGTTCACGCCCGAAGACCTGCGCACCGAAGCGGCGGGTGTCGCGGCCTCGCAGGTCGCCGCCATCCCAGCGGTGCGCGCGGCCATCCTGCAGTTTCAGCGCGACTTCGCCCATAAGCCCCCCCAGGGCAAAAAAGGCGTTGTGATCGACGGGCGCGATATCGGCACCGTGGTCTGCCCCGATGCCCAAGCCAAGATCTTCGTTTCGGCCAGCCTGGAGGTGCGGGTTCAGCGCCGGATCAAGGAGTTGCGGGCCAAGGGTGAAGTGGTTATAGAGGCCCGCGTTCGCGCCGACCTTGAGGCCCGCGATGCCCGGGATAGTTCCCGCAGCGTCGCCCCCATGAAACCGGCCGAGGATGCCTGGCAGCTTGACACCAGCACCCTCAATGCCGACGAAGTCTTTGATTTAGCAAAGAAATTCGTTGCTGGCAAAATCGCATAGGTCGCGGTTGAGCCATGTTTTCCCTAAAGCGGCCGGCCCGGCCGAGTGGATAAAGGGCCGTTTTTAAGCGACTCGGGGATAAACCCGAGGAGCATTTTCCCGAGAAGTGGGCTTCCACTTGGCGTGGAAAATGCGACCAAAAATAAAGTTTTAGGTGACCGGCCAGCATGGTGCTGACGGCCCTTTAAGACCTCCGGACCCAACCGGTGGCCAGGATCACAACATCGAAAGGTAGACGCACATGGCTGCAACAGCCGCTGCGGTGAAGGAAGATTTCGCCGCCCTCCTCGAAGAATCATTTCAGAAAAACGACAGCATCCAGGGCACCGTGCTTCATGGCACCGTGATCCGGATCGATGACGACGCCGTGCTGGTGGACGTGGGCCTCAAGTCCGAAGGCCGCATCCCGACCAAGGAATTCGCCCGCGGCGGCAAGGATATCGAACTGAAGCCCGGCGACCGGGTGGATGTGTTCGTTGAACGTTACGAAGACTCCGAAGGCCTGATCATTCTGTCGCGCGACAAAGCCCGCCGCGAAGAAGCCTGGAACAGTCTGGAAGACCAGCACAAGGAAAACGCCCGCGTCGAAGGCATCATCTTCGGCCGCGTGAAGGGCGGTTTCACCGTCGATCTCAACGGCGCCGTGGCGTTCCTGCCCGGCAGCCAGGTGGACATCCGCCCCGTGCGCGACGTCAACCATCTCATGGGTTCGCCGCAGACCTTCCAGATTTTGAAAATGGACCGCGCCCGCGGCAATATTGTCGTGTCGCGCCGCGCCGTGCTGGAAGAAACCCGCGCTCACGAACGTTCGAAGCTGATGGAAGACCTGAAAGAAGGTCAGGTCCTCGACGGCGTGGTCAAGAACATCACCGACTACGGTGCGTTCGTTGACCTGGGCGGCGTGGACGGCTTGCTCCACGTCACCGACATTTCCTGGAAGCGCGTCAACCATCCGTCGGAAGCGCTCTCGGTCGGCCAGCAGCTCAAGGTGCAGGTCATCCGCTTCAACATGGAAACTCAGCGCATCTCGCTCGGCATGAAGCAGCTGGAAGCTGATCCGTGGGAAGGTGCGGTCGCCAAGTACCCGAAGGATCTCCGTCTGAAGGGCCGCGTCACCAACATCACCGACTACGGCGCGTTCGTGGAACTGGAGCCGGGCGTCGAAGGCCTGGTGCACGTTTCGGAAATGAGCTGGACGAAAAAGAACGTTCACCCCGGCAAGATCGTTTCCACCTCTCAGGAAGTGGACGTCATGGTGCTGGACGTGGATCAGGAAAAGCGCCGCATTTCGCTGGGCCTGAAACAGTGCCTGGACAATCCGTGGGCCTCGTTCCAGGACAAGTTCCCGGTGGGTGCGGTCATCGAAGGCGAGATCAAGAACATCACCGAGTTTGGTCTCTTCGTCGGCCTCGACGGCGAAATCGACGGCATGGTGCATCTCTCGGATCTCTCGTGGGATCAGGAAGGCGAAGCGGCGCTCAAGTCCTACCAGAAGGGCGCGCGCGTTCAGGCCAAGGTGCTGGACGTGGATGTTGAGAAAGAGCGCATCTCGCTCGGCATCAAACAGCTCACCGGCGATCCGGTGGCCGAAGCCTCGACCGGCCTCGCCAAGGGCCAGATCGTCACCTGCGTGGTCAAGGAAGTGGGCGAGTTCGGCCTGGAAGTCCTGGTCAACGACAGCGTGCCCGGCTTCATCAAGAAGAACGAACTGGCCAAGGAGCGCTCGGAACAGCGCACCGACCGCTTCGCCGTGGGCGAGAAGGTCGATGCCCGCATCCTCACCATCGATCCCAAGTCGCGCAAACTGACGCTCTCGATCAAGTCGCGCGAAATGGAAGAAGAAAAGCAGGCGATGGCCGAGTTCGGCTCGACCGATTCCGGCGCCTCGCTGGGCGACATTCTGGGCGCTGCGATCAAGCAGAAGCAGAAGGAAGCGGCCGACAAGGCCAAGGATTAATCCTTCCGCCGCCGACCAACTTTCAGCGGGCGCCCCCTCAAAAGGGCGCCCGTTTTGCGTCCGGGGATAGGGTTTTGACCGATTCCGGCCGCAAAAACCCTGGAAACCTGTGCGTTTTGAGGGGGTTAGGGCGTCGGGCGTCTTGACTCTGGCTCGCCCTGGCCCCATCCTATGGGCCTATCCTGTTGATGTAGCGGTGTTTTTAGTACCGCTCCAAACAGGCGGGGGAGCGACCCATGACAAAGTCCGAGCTCATTGCCCATATCGCCTCGCGCAATCCGCACCTCTATCAGCGCGATGTGGAACGCATCGTCACCAGCATTTTCGACGAGATTTCAAAGGCCTTGAGCCGTGGCGACCGCGTGGAGCTGCGCGGCTTCGGCGCGTTCTCGGTAAAACACCGCGACAGCCGTGTCGGCCGTAACCCGCGCACCGGCGCCTCGGTGGCCGTGGCCGAAAAGGCCGTGCCGTATTTCAAGACCGGCAAGCAGCTGCGCGACATGATGAACGGCTAAGACCGTTCGCGCGCCGCCCCGCGTTCCTGAAAGCGCGCCCCATGCGATTTCTCAACACACTGGCCGCCGTCGCCGTGGCGGTGCTTGTCGTGCTGTTCGCCGTCTCCAACCGCGGTGTCGTGGTGGTCGAGGTCTGGCCGTTCCCCTTGCGCATCGAGGCGGGGCTCTATGCGGTGATCCTGTTTGCGGTGCTGATCGGCTTTCTCATCGGTAGTGTGGCGGCCTGGATGGGCGGACACACCAAGCGCGCCGAATTACGCGCCGCCCGCAAGAGAATGCGCGACATAGAACAAAGCCTGGCGCGCACCAAAGCCGAGGCCGATGCGGCGCGCGCAAAAGCAGAATTGGGCGGCGGGCCTAAATCTTAAACAGGTCCTAAGCCTTAAACGGGCTATGCGATGTCCCGTGCTTCTCCCCTGCGTGGAAGAAGTGTGTTAGGACAGCGCCATGACCCCCTTATCCAAAATCCGTAATCCGATTTTCTGCGCGCTCGACACTTCCGACCTGGGCCAGGCCACGTCCTGGGCGGCCAAGCTGGCCGATGCGGTTGGCGGCGTGAAACTGGGCCTGGAATTCTTCAACGCGCGCGGCGCCAAAGGCATCACCGATGTGACGCGCGCCTGCGAACTGCCGCTGTTTCTGGACCTGAAATTCCACGACATTCCCAACACCGTCGCCGGGGCAGTGAAAGCGGTGGCGCCTTTAAAGCCCGCTGTGATGACGATCCATGCCGTCGGCGGCCGCGCGATGATGGAAGCCGCCGCCAAAGCCGCGCGCGAGGCCGCCGAAGAATACCTCGTCGACCGCCCGCTCTTGATGGGTGTGACCGTGCTGACCAGCATGAGCGACGAAGACTTGAGCGAAACGGGCGTGGCCGGCACGACGCTCGATCAGGTGCGGCGTCTGGCGGAACTGTCGAAGATGGCGGGCCTTGATGGCGTGATCTGTTCGCCGCATGAAGCGGCCACTTTGCGCCAGGACTTAGGCCCCAACTTCAAGCTCATCACACCGGGCGTACGCCCGGTGTGGGCGGCCGCCAATGACCAGAAGCGCATCATGACCCCGGCCGAAGCGCTGGCCGCGGGTGCCGACTATGTGGTGATCGGCCGTCCCATCACCGCTGCGCCCGACCAGGCCGCCGCCGCCAAGCGCATCGTCATGGAACTGGCGGCGTAAGCGCCCCACACACGCAAATGTCCATCGCCGTCAAAATCTGCGGGCTCACCACCGAGAAGGCACTGACCGCCGCCGTCGATGCAGGTGCGGACTACGTGGGCTTTGTGTTCTTCCGCCGCTCGCCGCGTTACGTGGATATGGCCCTGGCCGCATCCTTGGTGCTGTCGGTGCCGCGCCATGTGACGCCGGTCGGGCTGTTCGTCGATCCGACCGACGCGGAACTGGAGACGGCACTGAAAGCCGTGCCCCTCAGTATGCTTCAGCTTCACGGTGCCGAAACACCTGCCCGTGTTGGCGAGATCGCCAAAAAGTTCGGCATTCCGATTATGAAGGCGGTCGGCGTGTCCTCGCCCGCCGACGTGGTGGGGGCAGCGGTGTATGACGCTGCTTCATGGCTGCTGTTCGACGCCAAGCCGCCCAAGGACGCCACGCGCCCCGGCGGCAACGCCAAGGCGTTCGACTGGGCGCTGATGCAGGGCTACCTGGGCCCCAAGCCCTGGATGCTGGCGGGCGGGCTGACGGCTGGCAACGTGCAGGACGCCATCACCGCATCGAAAGCCAAGGCGGTGGACGTATCCTCGGGCGTGGAAAGCAGGCCCGGCGTGAAAAGTGCCGCCAAAATCCGCGCTTTCATCAAGGCGGTGCGGGCGCTCGGCGTCTAAAAAGCGCGCGGAAAGCGCCTATCCTGTTGATATTTATACCTTAATAGGGGTCTTTCGGGCCTTGGGTTCGGGCGGTGTGCAGGGTATAAGACCGCCTCGCTCAAGCTTGGGGTTTCAGCGGATTTTGCGGCGCATGGCTTTCGTTCAACCAAACACCTTCCGCGCGGGGGCCGACGAAAACGGCCACTTCGGCATTTTCGGCGGGCGCTACGTGGCCGAAACGCTGATGCCGCTGATCCTGGAAGTGGAGAAGGCTTACAACGCCGCCAAGGCCGACCCCAAATTCAAAGCCGATATCACATCCTTCAACGCTCATTATGCCGGGCGGCCCAGCGCGCTCTATTTCGCCGAACGCCTGACGCAGCATCTGGGTGGGGCGAAAATCTATTTCAAGCGCGAGGAGTTGAACCACACCGGCTCGCACAAGATCAACAACTGCCTCGGGCAAATTCTGTTGGCTCTGCGCATGGGCAAGAAGCGCATCATCGCCGAGACGGGCGCGGGCCAGCATGGCGTGGCGACGGCAACCGTGTGCGCGCGCTTCGGCCTTCAATGCGTCGTCTACATGGGCACCAAGGACATCGAGCGCCAGAAGCCCAACGTGTTCCGCATGAAGCTTTTGGGCGCCGAGGTGCATCCGGTCGAGAAGGGCACGGGCACACTGAAGGACGCCATGAACGAAGCCCTGCGCGACTGGGTGGCCAACGTGGATACCACCTACTACTGCATCGGTACGGCGGCGGGCCCGCATCCGTACCCCACCATGGTGCGCGATTTCCAGTCGGTCATCGGCGATGAAGTGCGCGAACAACTGCACGCCGCCGAGGGCCGTTTGCCCGATACCGTTATCGCCTGCATCGGCGGCGGCTCCAACGCCATCGGGCTGTTCCATCCGTTCTTGGATGATGCAAGCGTGAAGATCATCGGCGTCGAGGCGGCGGGCCGCGGTATTTCCACGGGAGCGCACGCCGCGTCGCTGACGGGCGGCGAGCCCGGCGTGCTGCACGGCAACCGCACGTATTTGCTGCAAGACGCCAACGGCCAGATCAAGGATGCGCATTCCATTTCGGCGGGCCTCGATTATCCCGGCATCGGCCCCGAACACGCCTGGCTGAACGACGTGAAGCGCGTGGAATACGTCTCCGCCACCGACGATGAAGCCATGAACGCCTTTCAGGTCTGCTCGAAGCTGGAAGGCATCATCCCGGCGCTGGAAAGCGCGCACGCCGTCGCCCACGTGCTGAAGATCGCGCCCAAGCTGCCCAAGGACCATTTGCTGGTGGTCTGCATGTCCGGGCGCGGCGACAAGGACGTGTTCGCCGTGGCCGATGCGCTCGGCGCGAAGCTGTAAGAGTCCAGAAGCTCCGCCATGTCCCGCATCACCAAACGCTTCGACACGCTGAAAGCCCAGGGCCGCTCGGGGCTTGTCACGTTCGTCACGGCGGGCGACCCCGACATGGCGACCTTCCAGAAAATCCTGAACGGCCTGCCCGCCGCCGGGGCCGATGTGATCGAAGTGGGCGTGCCCTTTTCCGATCCCATGGCCGACGGCCCGGCCATTCAACTGTCCAGTCAGCGCGCGCTGAAGCATGACATCGGCCTCAAGGATATTTTTGCGGCCGTCGCGGCTTTCCGCAAAACCGATGCCGACACGCCCATTGTGCTGATGGGCTACTACAATCCCATCTACCGCTATGGCGGTGATGCCTTCGCGCGCGATGCGGTGGCTGCCGGGGCTGACGGTGTGATCATCGTCGACCTGCCGCCCGAAGAAGCGGGCGAACTGTTGCCGGCATTGCGCAAGCACGGCCTGCACATGATTTTCCTGACGGCTCCCACGTCGTCCGATGCGCGCCTGCCCGCGATCCTGAACAATGCCTCGGGCTTCGTCTATTACGTGGCGGTGGCGGGTGTGACCGGCACCAAGTCCGCTGATGAAACGTCAGTGAAGCAGGCCATGACGCGCCTGCGCGCCCATACCAAGCTGCCCATTGCCGTGGGCTTCGGCATCAAGACGCCTGCCCAGGCCAAGACCATTTCAGCCTTGTGCGATGCCGCCGTGGTGGGTTCGGCCATTGTCGATGTGGTGGCGGACTCATCGCTCAGGAATGGCGCCAAGCCCGACGTTATCGCTGCGGATGTCCATCGCTTTGTTAAGGATTTAGCGGCGGGCGTGCGCTAAACTTGGCGTAACGAACCTGGCCAGGAGACAGACACGATGAATTGGCTGACCAATTTCGTCCGGCCCAAGATTCAGAAGCTGGTGCGCCCCAAAGAGGTGCCCGACAACCTGTGGCACCAGTGCCCCAAGTGCAACGAGATGATTTTCCACCGCGAGTTGGAAAAGAATCTGCGCGTCTGTGTGCACTGCGGTCACCATCTGCGCATGCCCGTGCGCATGCGTTTGAAAATGCTGTTCGACAATGAACAGTGGACCGAGATCGAGCAGCCCGTGGTGACGCCCGATCCGTTGCGCTTCAAGGACCGCAAGCGTTACAGCGACCGCCTGAAAGACGCCCAGAGCAAGACCGGCCTGCGGGATGGCGTTGTCGTGGCCCACGGCACCATGGGCGGCATCAATACCGTCGTGGCGGCCTTCGAGTTCGATTTCATGGGCGGCTCCATGGGTGTGGCCGTGGGCGAGGCGCTGATCGCCGCCGCCGAACTGGCGTGTTTGCAGGAATCACCGCTCATCGTCATCCCATCCTCGGGCGGGGCGCGCATGCAGGAAGGCATTTTGTCGCTGATGCAGATGGCGCGCACGACCGTGGCTGTCGACAAGGTGCGCGATAAAGGCTTGCCGTATATCGTCGTGCTGACCGACCCTACCACCGGCGGTGTCACAGCCTCCTTCGCCATGCTGGGCGACGTGGCCGTGGCCGAACCGGGGGCCATCATCGGCTTCGCGGGTGCGCGCGTCATCGAGCAGACCATCCGCGAAAAGCTGCCCGAAGGCTTCCAGCGCTCGGAATACCTGATGGAGCACGGCATGGTGGACATGGTAGTCCACCGCCATGAACTGCGCGCGAAGCTGATCCAGTTGATCGGGCTGCTGCTGCACAAGAACCCTTCGGCTGACGTGGTGAACCTGACGCCCTCGGCCCGCCGCCGCAAACCTGAAGACCGGGCCGCAGCGCCGCCCGACCCGACCGTGCCCGACATGAGCTTCGACGAGCGCTAAGGTTCCGGCACTCGGCCGTGCGCCGCCCATGACCGACACCGCCGCCGACAGCCCCGACGTTCAAGCGGCCCTGCAGCGTTTCACCACGCTGTATCCCAAACTGATCGATCTTTCACTCGGCCGCATGCACCGGCTGCTGGCCGATCTCGGCAATCCGCACTTAAGGCTTCCGCCCGTCATTCACGTGGCCGGGACCAACGGCAAGGGCTCCACCATCGCGGCCATGCGCGCGGTCATGGAAGCGGCAGGCTACAAGGTGCACGTCTACACCTCGCCGCATCTGGTGCGCTTCGCCGAGCGCATCAGACTGGTGGGGGCCTTGATCGACGAAGGCCTCCTGGCCGAACTGCTGCGTCACGTTGAAGACGTGAACGCGGGCCAGCCCATCACCTTCTTCGAGGTCACGACCGCCGTGGCGTTCCTGGCTTTCAGCCGTATCCCGGCTGATGCGGTGCTGCTGGAAACGGGCCTGGGCGGCACGTTCGACGCCACCAATGTCATCGCCAAACCGCTCACCACGGTCATCACGTCGATCTCGATGGATCACATGCAGTACCTGGGCGACACGCTGGCCAAGATCGCGCAGGAGAAAGCCAACATCATGAAGCCGGGCGTGCCCTGCGTCACCGTGGCGCAGGCGCCTGAGGCTATGGATGTGCTGACGGCCACCGCCGCGCGCGTGGGCGCGGTGTTGAAAATGCAAGGCCGTGACTGGCGCATTATGGATGATCCGCAGGGCGGGCTTTCCTTCACCGGCGAAAGCCACCAGTGGAAACTGCCCGAGCCCAACCTGCCGGGCCGCCATCAGCATCAGAATGTCGGCTTAGGCCTGGCGGCCTTGGAGCAGTCGGGTTTCGCCATTCCGGCCTTTGCCTTGAGGAGCGGTATGCGCGGCATCGACTGGCCCGCGCGCACGCAGAAATTGAAGAACGGCCCCATCGTTACGGCGCTGTCCTGGGCGTGCGAGGCGTGGCTGGACGGCGGCCATAACGAAGGCGGCGGGCGCGTGCTGGCGGAGATGATCGATGCGTACTGGACTGATCAACCCTTGCACGTGATCGCGGGCATGCTGACCACCAAGGCCGCTGAGGATTTTCTGGTGCATCTGGCGCCGCGCGCAGCTTCGTTCACCGCAGTACCCGTATCCGGCCACGCTGCGGCTTATACGCCCACGGATCTGGCCGCCGCGGCAGCGCGCGTGGACTTTGCTCAACCCGGCACGGCTGAGACCGTACAGGCGGCGGTCGAGCGCATCAAATCCATCGCCAGCGGGCGTTTCCGCGTGCTGATCTGCGGCTCGCTCTATCTTGCGGGCGAAGTGCTGAAAGAAAATAATTAAATCGGCGGCGTGGCCGGGGCCGGTTCGGCGGGCGCTGTCTCCGGTGCTGGTTCCGAAGGCGGTTCGGCAGGTTCATCCGTTACCGGCGGGGGCGGCTCGGGGCGCGGCCCGCCGCACTCGGCGTCATCGACAATGGTGATGTGAATCCACAGCGAATCAAAGCCCGTCTTGGTCAGCGCGTTCACGCGCGCGCAACTGCCCGAGGGCACGATGCCCTTCACAGCGGCGTCGCGGTCGAACCCGAACCAGCTACCGATGACCGAGTAGAACGGATAGTAAGGCTCAGGGCGCAGGTACACCGAGCCCTGACGTTTCTGCACCACCACGCCCTTGTCGATGCGCGCGGTGAGATCGTTGGGCAAGAGGCGGAACTCGAAGTCCTCGGGCATGGTGCGGTCGCCCAGGTACGCCCACCCATGCTTGGAATCAAAGCGGTAGCCCACCGTATCTTCCGAGCCGAAGAAGAAGATGAAGCCCACCACGGCCAGCGAAAGAATCAGCGACACCGAGCTTAAGATCTGCGCCATTTCATTCAGGCGTCGCGCGGCGGGGGGCAGAGGGCGGTATTCGCTCATGGCTGGCGCCTTATCAATGCTCCACGCTGATGACGCCGATCTCGATCAGCTTGTTCAGCCATACCGATTGCAGCGTCTTCAGCCGGTCCGTCAGGAACGCCGTCACCTCGGACTTGGAGAGCGTTTTGCCGCCGATGACGATATCGCCCACGTCGGCGGTCAGCACCTTCTGCGCCTGGGCCACGGCTTGGGCCGCACCTTTGTCCACCAGAGCCAACAGCAGCACCGCATCGATGTTTGGCATTTCAATTCCGGTGCCCGCATGCACGGCGGCCAGCGGCACCTTGGGCAATTTCAAACCCAGTTCCTTGATAAGCCCGCGGTTGACGGCGGGAATGGAATATTTCGTACCGGTTTTGGCGGGTACCGTTTCGCGTGCGAAGGCGACAATGTCGCCGCCCGCGGCCATCAGGCGCGCGGCATCCACGCGGGTCATAGGTGAAAGGCTGTCGATACCGGGAATTTTGTCCATGTGCGCGATGCTGGTGCCGCGCTGTGTCACGGCTTTCAGCAGGGCCTCGAAGGGCTCGCCGTCGTAGGACAACTGCACGTCCCCGAAGGCCACGGCCTTATCGATGAGCTCCAAGGGTTTCAGACTGCCGAAGATCTGCGGAAGATTGATGTCCATCCACTCCTGTTCGGTCTGGATGGTGTCGCCCTTGATCCACACGTCGCGGCGGAAGGCTTCGTTGCGGATGAAGTCGCGTTTGGCTTCCAGTTCGGCGCGGCTGGTGATGGTGCGGAAATCGTCGTACAGCGCCTGGGGCACGGCCAGGTCCACCATGTTCAGAAATACGGTGGCCGAGCCCGCGAATTTCAGGCCGCGCGGCTCCATCAGCGAGCGCAGTTCGGCGAAGTAGAAGGCGCGCAGGTGCTGGTTGAAGTATTCGTGCGCCATGTAACGCGGGTCCAAGCGCGAAAGCTGGTCCACCGCTTCGGCCAGGGCCGGGTTGTCGCGGAAATACTTCACTTCCGCGTCCTTCAGCTTTTTCATCCAGGCCAAGCCAACGCGCGCACGCTCCAGCGAGCTCACATCGTCCTTGGTCAGCGAGTAGATCATGTTGCGCAAGGGAATCTTCGCTGCCCAGCCGGGCATGGCGTTGGTGCCCGTCAGCAGCATGCCGCCGGGCTTCAGGCGCTTGCTAGCGTCATCCAGTACGGCATTGCGGGTAGGCTCGTCGATCCAGCTCAGTACGCCGTGCATGACGGCGAAGTCGAGCGGCGGAATATCGGCGGGCTTCAAGTCGGCAAAGCCCTTCTGAAGGAAGGTGGCGTTCTCCAATCCGCCGCGCACGGCCAGCGTTTCGGCCAGCGTGATGTGCTCGCGCAGGAAATCGACGCCGTAGAAATGCGCCTGGGGGAAACAGCCCGCCAGCACGATGGCGGTGATGCCGTTGCCGCAGCCGTAGTCACACCAGGTGAAGGGGCCGTCCAGGGGCCGCGGGCGGTAGCCGGCGGCGGCGGCCGTCATGTTCAGGTGGGCAGGGGCGTGGTCGCCGTAGAACTCGGCCACATAGGCCACATCGGTGACGTAACCGCCGGTCTGTGTCGTCATGCCAACCCTTTCCCCGGCTGCCCCCGCATGCAGCCCCCCGTTTGCAGCCCAGAGGGGTTGTAGCAGCGCCCAACCCTAAAAAGCAAAGCCCCCTCAAAAGCAAAGCCCCGCGCGAGGGGCGGGGCTTCGGGCAGGATGAATTGCGGCAGGGCTTACAGCGACTGCTGCACCCACTCCACCAGCTTGCTCTTGGGCGCGGCCCCCACTTTGGTGGCGGCCAACTGGCCGTCTTTGAACACCATCAGGGTCGGGATGCCGCGCACGCCGAACTGGGTGGGCGTGTTGGGGTTGTCGTCGATGTTGATTTTCACCACCGTCAGCTGGCCTTCCATTTCTTTGGAAATTTCATCCAGCGCCGGGGCGATCTGACGGCACGGACCGCACCACTCGGCCCAGAAATCCACCAGGACGGGGCCCTTGGCCTTCAGAACATCTTCGCTAAAGGAAGCGTCGGTCACATGTTTCATGGCTGTACCTTTCAGGGGCGGCGCGGGTCAAAGCCCTGCCGAAATGTGTGCTTTAGAGGTGCAGTCAATCTAGGAAGCGGGGGGTTGAGCGTCAAGGCAAGGCCCACCCGCCAGTCGAACGGCGTGCGCGGAACTCGCGTGCGGAATTCACTCGGGCATGGCGGCCGCCCCCGCGCGCAGGTCGGCGGCGATGCGCTCCAGGCGCTCGGCCTGGTCCAGGTCGTGGGGGTTGCCGCTGTCCCGGGCCTGGGTTTTCAGTTCCTGCGCGATCTGCAGCAGGGTATCGGCCATGGCCGTGTAGTCGGGCCGCTCGGGTTTGGTCGTTTTCATCCACCGGTTCCGGTTCAGCACGCATCGCCGCCGCCGGAGGCTCCGGCGCGGGTCTGCGGTCTTGGTGTTTCGCTGCCCGCGCGCACCCACAGCGCAACAGGCGGCAACAACCGGCTCCAGGTTTGGTGAAGGCCTTAAAATTAAGGCAGAAAAAATCCAAATGGGGACGCCGGGTCCCTCTTACGTGGCCGGAGATAAGATGCCGAAGAGCAAAAGAACAGGGGCCAATCCTGCATGGGCATATGCGCCGCCCGCATAGCAGACCACACGGAAATTCAAGGCAAATTCAGCCCAGCTGTTTTAGCTGCGCCAGGTGAGGGTGGTGGGCGCGATGGGGTTGTGGGGCATGCGGCCCTCGGCGGCGGCGGCCAGCCACTCGCGTTTCAGGCGCAAGTACCAGCGCGTCTGCATGTCGGCGTCCTTGATCAGCATGGTGGCCGGGTTGAATTTCAATCCCTCTTCCATGTTCATCACCGCGCGCCGGTCCTGATCCAAAAAGCGCCACGCCGCCCAGCGCACCAGGGGCTTCAACAGCGCACCGCCCGGTACGATCCAGTACATCACGTGGTGCACTTCGGTGCGCGTGGCATTGATCGGCGTACAGGCCGTCAGCCCGCAGTAATCGTAGCGTCCGGTGGTGGCATGCTCGATGCGTACCGAGGGCAGGGTGTACGTAATCTCGGTTTCCGGCGCGCCGCCCAGGAACAACCGGTAGGCGCGTGAATTGCTGGAGGCCGGGTGACGGTCCATCTTCCAGCCCAGCCGTCCGGGCGCGCTCACGGGCGAGAAGGCTTTGCTTTTTTCGTGGATGCTCTTGGCCGTGCGCCAGATGGCCGAGCGGTGCACGAAAGCCCCATGGGCCGGGTCCATCAGGCCCGAGACAGCTAAGTCGATGTTGCACTCGAAAATCATCGAGGCATGGAGGCCGAAGTGTTGCCCAATGGCGGGCACCTCGGGCACGGGGGGTAGGGCCTCGGTTTTGTCGCCCACAAACACCCAGATGTTGCCTTGCGTTTCGCGCACCGGGTAGGCCTGCGTGCGGATATCGGCGGCCTGCGGGCGCTGGTGTTCGGCTTGCGAGGGAATGGCGGTGCATTGCCCGTCGGTAGCAAAGCGCCAGCCATGATACGGGCACTCCACCTCACGGCCATCAAATGCGCCCCGCGACAGCAACGTGCCCCGGTGCGGGCAGGTGTCGCGCAGGGCGAACACGCGGCCCTCGGCGTCGCGGCCGATCAGCACCGGCTCGCCCAACAGTGTTTTGTGGATGGTGCGCTTTGCCGCCACGCCGTGCGACGGCGCGGCGTAGTACCACGCGTTGCGCAGCATTACGCCGTCAACAGTAACGTGGTCCGTGGCCGGGTTTTCGGAATTCATGGGCGCATGCTGGGGGTTCGGCTCACCAAGATCAAGCGGCCACAGCGCTTAAGGCCGCGTCCATGGCGCTTGCGGGCAGTTCCATGGTGAAAGGTCCGTCGGTCCATAAAAGGATACATCGCACGTCGCGGTCGGGGTAAATCCGGCGCAGCACGTCGCGGTACACGGCCATCTGGAACACATAGCCCGGGTCCACCTTGGTCACCTCACGCGGCGGCGGGCGGTTGGTTTTGTAATCGATGATCCACACGTCCGTATCGGTCACGGCCAGGCGGTCCACCTGGCCAGACACCGCATGACGCCCCACCAGGCCCACCACCGGCACTTCGGCCAAGGAACTCGCCGCAAACAATGGCGCGAAGTCGGGTGTGTCCAGCACCTTCAGCGTCTCATCGACAATGGCCGCCTGTTGCTCGGCGCTGAAACCCCAGGCGGCGCGCGCCACGAACTTCGCAGCACTGGCGCGGCGTTGAGCGGGCGTCACATCCGGCAGGGTTTGCAGCAGGCGATGGATCACTAATCCGCGCTGGTAGCGCTGCTGGGTGGCATCGGCCAGGGGCGACAAGGCCGCGGGCTCCGGCGCGCTGGCGCGCGAGGGCGCTAAAGGTTGCGGCGGGTCGCGCTCGGGCGCGGGCGGTGTCGTGGCCCAGGGCGGCAAGGGCGATGGCAAAGCAGCGGAGGTGTGTGGCGCGCTGTCTTTGGCGGGCGCGGTCTGCGCGTTCTCGAAGACGATGATTTCGTCGGATGCGGTCACGCCTTGCTCCGCCAGGAACGCATCGTTCACCGGGGCCGCGCGCTCGCGCATGGCGGCTTTGATCAGGCCGTACCAGGCGACGTCCTTGGATGCTTTCTTCGTCTCCCAGCCGCAGACATACAGCCGGTCCTCTGCGCGTGTCATCGCCACGTACAGCAGGCGGCGGTATTCCTCCATCACGCGGGCCTTGGCGGCGTCCCTTAAACCTGCCGATAGGCTGTCGGCATCCTCGGCCGAGGGAACCCACAGCAACTGCGGCACTGTATCGTCGGTCCACAGCAGTGCATCGCGCAACTGCGGCGTCTGAAGTGTGTCGGGCATGAACACGATGGGCGCCTGCAAGCCCTTGGCGCCATGCACGGTCATGATCCTGACAGCGTCGATGGCGCCTTGCTCCAGGTCGCGCTTGATCTCGATCTCGCCCTGGCCCACCCAATGCAGGAACGACTGCAGCGACGGCGGATGGGTTTTCTCATAAGCCAACGCCAAGGATAGGAACTCATCGATCGGATCATCGGCGTCAAAGCCCAGGCGGGCCAATGCACGTTTGCGGCCCTCGTTGGCGACAATAACGTGCGAGAACAGGGCGAAAGGCGTCAGATAATCGGTGCGCGCCAACAGGTCGGCCAGCGTGGCGTGCGCACGGCCGAATGTACTGTCCGCGCCGGCGTGCTCGCTTAAGGCCTCCCACAGCGACTTGGGCGCGCGGTTATAGGCCAGCGCGAACAGCTCCTCCTCGTTCAGGCCGATCAGCGGGCTTTTCAGCACCGTGGCCAGCGTCAGGTCGTCGCCCGGCAGCAGCAGGAACTGGCCCAGAGCCATCAGGTCCATCACCGCCAGCTGCTGCGGCAGCACCATGCGGTCGACACCGGCCACCGCGATGTTCAGCGATTTCAACTGCCGCACCAGTTCATCGATAAACGCTGTCCGCCGACGCACCAGCACCATGATGTCGCCTGCGCGGATAGGCCGCCCCGCGGAGGGCAGCATTTCGTTTCCGGTCACCATGCGCGCAATGCGCTTTGCCATCAGCCCCGCTAGGCGGTTCTGGGGCGAGTCCCCCTGCACGCGCTCCACCGGCGGCTTCCACGGCGGCGGTTCGTCGGTGTCTTGTGGAATGACCGGCGGCCACAGCTCCACGCGGCCCGCATGCCCTTTGCGCGCGGCAAGGTGGCTGATGGTTTCCCCCGGCAGTGCCACGCCCGCCCGAGCGCCGTCTTGGGCGAACACCATGTCGACAGCAGCCAACACCGCCTCCGTCGAACGGAACGAGACGTTCATGCTGACGTCACGCCACGGGCGGCCCGCGTCGTGGGCCTGAGCCGCGAAGACTTCGTGTTGGCGGTCGAAGCCTGCAAGGTCCGCACCCTGGAAGGAATAGATCGACTGCTTGCGGTCGCCCACGGCGAATACGGTGCGGGCTAAGGTCTCGGGCTTCGCTTTATCCTCGAAACGTCCTTCGCCTGCGAAGAACTCATCGGTCAGGGCCGTCACGATCGCCCACTGGTCGGGGTTGGTGTCCTGCGCCTCGTCGATCAGCACATGATCCAGCCCGCCGTCGAGCTTAAACAGCACCCAGGCCGCCGTGCCCGGCGTTTGCAGCAGCGCGCGCGTGGCGGCGATGAGATCGTCGAAATCCAACAGCGAGCGGGCTTTCTTCGTGGCGCGGTACGCGGCCAGAATGCGCTCGGCGACACACAGCAGGGCCGATGTGGCCTCGGCGGTGGACAGGCGTTTCAGCTTGTCCCGCGCCTCCGCCAGCCGAGCGGCCTCGCGGCTGAGAGTCTCCAGAATCTCGGGCGCACGTTCCGCTACGCCCTTCGTAGTCGGTTTTGCAAGAATCTTCCCAGCTTGCGTCAGGAACGCAGCTGTATAGGCATAGAATGTTGCGATGCGGGTTTTGGGTTTACTCAGCCACGCACCGATAACCTCGGCTTTCTCCTGATCGGTCTTGCTACCCGCGGCCAGCATCCCGGCGGCATGCTTCAGGCCCGCCGCGTCGAAACTGCCGTCATCACAGGCAGCCGCGATGACGCGCTCGGACGTGTCGGTCTTGGCCAGCCCCAGCAACTGGCGCATCGCGGCGATGGCGCCCTGAAGGCCCTTGCCGTTCACGCCGCCGTGGGCCGTGAACAGCCGGTCCAGCTTGGCGCGGGCTTGCGTGATCGCCGCTACAATATCGGAGAACCTGCTTTCGTGCAGGCGTCCGGTGATGTAACCCAAGGCAGCGGCCAGTTCCGGGTCGCGCGCGGCATCGGCGGCCACGATCACGTGATCGCGCGCCTCCATCAATGCCTCGGCGGCGGTGCGCTCGTCCATCAATTCGAATTGGGGCGACAGGCCCGCCTCCACCGGGAAGCGCCGCAACAGCGACTGACAGAAGGCGTGAATGGTTTCGATGCGCATGCCGCCCGGCGCATCGAGCACGCGGGCAAACAGGCGGCGCGCACGCTTCACGTCCTCGGCCGTGGCGTCGCGGCCCAATAGAGGCTCAATCTCGGTTACCAGCGTGTCTTCGCTTTGCGTCACCCACGCGCCCAGGTTTCTGGAGATGCGGTTGGCCATTTCGGCGGCGGCGGCCTTGGTGAAGGTCAGGCACAGAATGCGCTCAGGGGCGGCCCCCGACAGCATCAGAGCCAGCACGCGGCGGGTCAGCACGGTGGTCTTGCCCGACCCGGCCGAGGCCGATACCCAGGCACTGGTGGTGGGGTCTAGCGCCAGGCCCTGGTTGCGCCGGGCAACCGCGACCGCGTCCATAGTCTTTGCGGCGGCGCTCATGCGTCGCCTCCGTCGCCGCTGGCCCATTCCTTCACGCGCGCCAGGTGTTCGTAGTCGCTGTAGCGTGGCGCGTAGTCCGGGTGGGGCCGGGCTTCGTACTTGGTGGCGGGGTCATCGAAGCGCGCGACCAGTTTTTCCAGGCCTTCGCGCGCTGCCGCCACAAGGCCCGCGATATCGCCCTTGATCGTCCGTTCGGTCGCACCTTCATCGCGTCCATGCAGGTGCCAGAACGCCAGCTCGGACACCTGCGATGCCGGGATGTCCTTGAAGCCGCTGCCGAGCGCGATGACGGCCTCCAGCGGCAGTTGCGGGGCGAAGCCCGCACGCACCTCATCCTCCTTGGGTGGTACGCCGGTCTTGTAGTCGATGATGGCCAGCGCGCCGTCTTTCAGAATGTCGATGCGGTCGGCCTGGGCGGATAATGTGAAGGGCAATTCAGTAGGTAACGTGATCTGCCCTTTGGATTCTACGAATGACTGTTTGATGCGCGCGCGGCGTGCCTGGTCGTGGGCGATGAACCAGCGCGCGATGCGCTGAAAGCGCGGCCACCAGAAGGCGCGCACGGCGGGGCTGACACCGGAACCCGCGAACAACTCCTGACCGATGGCCATGAGGCGTTCTTCGGCCTTGGCAGCCGGTACGTTTTCCGCGACGACTTTTTGCAAGGCCGCGTGAATGAGTGTGCCGTAATCGGCGGCACTCACATCAGCTTCCAGCGGGTCCAGCGCGTTCAGTTTCAAAATGTGGCGCGCATAGATCGCGTAAGGATCGCGCATCCAGGTTTCCACCTGCGTCACCGACAGGCCGCGCGGCCGTGCGGCCACGGGCGGTGCCGGTGCCGGTGCCGACCAGGCCTGGGGCGCACGTTCAGGCCGTGTCACGTGCCGTGCGTAGTGCAGCCAGGCGCTTTCGTGGTCCAAGGGCGGCAGTTTGGCCGCGGCGATCACTTGGTCCAGGCGTGTGAGCCAGCGTGACGGCACGGTGGGTGTGCCGTCTACTTTCGCGGCGCGGCTCAGGATCACGCGCGGGCCGCACAGGGCCTCGGCGATGTCGTGGGCCGATTGCCCGATGCGCTGCTCGGGACTAGCCAAACCACAAGCCGCGCGCATGGGCCGGCTCATCCACGGATCGGGTGCCGGCTCAGCGGGCCAGGTGCCCTCGTTCAGGCCCGCCAATATAAGTGTGCCGAAGCGTTGCAGGCGCGCTTCCAGGGGGCCCAGGATCGACAGGCGCGGATGCTTGCCGAAGCGCGGGCGCACCACGCGGCCTTTCAACAGGCCCGCGAACAGCGCTGGGTAGGATTGCGGTTGTATGGGCGGCAACACGTCGCAGGCTTGCGCCAGTTCGGCGGCAAACGTGGCGGCGGCCTCGCCGTCATCGCCCGCCCACAACCGCAACGGCCCGGCGGCCTCGGGCGTGGAGGCCAGCAGTTCCGCGCAGCGCATGTGCGCGTCCAGCAGTTGCGCCACGGGTACGGCGGCCTCGCGCATCAGCGCCAGGAAATCCGCCGTGCAGCGTTCCAGGCGCCCGATCCAGCGCTCCAGCTTTGATTTGGCGGGGTTGTCGCCGATCCGGCCGCGCAGGCCCTCCCAGCCGGGGGCGGGGCGCGGCCCCCGCAACAGGGCGCGTTCGGCCAGGCGCGTGAGATCGCGGAACGCCAAAGGGTCCAATTCGGCGGCGGCTAGCGGGTGCTTGCACACACTCAACAACGGCAAAGGCGCGAGATCGGAGGCTGCCATCTCGGCCAACAGGCGCAGGAACATGCCCACGGGCGTTAGGCTCAAGTCGCGCCCGGCGGAATCGTCCACGTCGATGCCCCAGCGCTCCAACTCGCCCGCCACGCGCAAGGCCAGCGTGCGGTCGGGCGTCACCAGTGCGCAGGTGTGGCCCGGCGTTTCCAAGGCCTCGCGCATGGCCATGGCAATCGTTCCGGCCTCTTCGCGCGACGTCGGCGCGGTGATGCGTTCAAGGCCGGTGAGCGCCTCTTGCGAAAGTGAAATGTCGCTCCAGCGTTCGGTGGTGGCGGCAGGCCGCATCAGTTCCGAAACCAGGCGCAGGCGCGCATGGTGGCGGAAGCCAGCGCAGCCCGGCCACAGCAGCACGGCGTCGCGCTCCAGGCCGAAGCGTTTCAGAAGATGCTTCAGCCCGAATTGCGGATGCGGCGGGTCGATGGCATTCCACGAGGCGTCGTCCAGTGTTAAATCCAGGCCCGGCAGCACCACGCAGCCCTTGGGCAGGCGCGCGACCGTGTCCAGCAGATCTGCGGTGGCGGGAATGGTGCCGACGGAACCGGCGGCGATCACCGGCCCCGGCAATTGCCCGGCCAGGCTGTCCCACATGCTCCGCTGTGCGGCGAAGATCATGTTGCGGTGGGCGGCGGGGTCGGCCGCACCTTCGGCCTCCAGCACGCGCGGCCAGTGTTGCGTCACGATCTCAAGGAACGTCAATGTTTGTTGCCAGTGCACGGCGTAGTCGTCGGGCACCAGGGTTTTCAGGCGTTCGAAGGGAATGTTCTCGGTCTGGAGCGTGTCGATAAGATGCGCCAAAGCCGCTGCCAAGGCTGCTGCCTGGTCGTGGCTGATGTCATCCCGTTTTAAGATCATCGCCGCCAGCAGCAACTGGCGGCGCAAGGGGGCGATGGCGGGCGGCAGGTCCAGGCCCGTGAAGCCGGAGAGTTCCACTTCGTCGGCGTCGATGTCGTTCAGCGGAATCAGGCGCGGCAGCAGCACCGGCGTGCCGTGGCCCAAACGCAAAAACGCTTCGCGCAACGCGCGGCAGGCGCGCCGGGTGGGCATCAGCACGGTCATGCGCGCGAGGCTTAAAGGATCGTCGCCCGCCTCGGCCTTCAGGCCGTCGGCCAGGGCTTCGACGAAGTGCTCCGTGGCCGGAATGGTGAACACGCTGGGCCGTCCGGCTTTTTTCAGCCGCCGCCAGGATGCCGCCGTGTCAGCGCTATTGGTCATACGGCTGAGATTACACCGGAGGGCGCGCGGCCCATACGCACCAATGCGGCGTCGGTGGCGGCAATGGCCTCGGGCGTGCCCACGTGGAACCATGCGCCGTCGCCGGCCACACCCTTCAGGCGTCCGGCGGCGATCAGGCGGTCCCACACCGGGTTCATGGAAAAGGGCTTCAGTTCCAGCCCGGCGAAAACCTGCGGCCGCAGAAGCTGCATCCCGGCATAAACATAGGGCGCTCTGGTTGCGCTGCCCCGGCGGGTAAGGCGGCCTTGCGCATCCATGAAAAAGTCGCCTGCGCCGTCGAAACCATGAGTCTGTGCGATAGGATGCAGCAGCAGCACGACATCCACGTTGTCGTCGAACGCCTCGCGCATCAACGCCGTGCCGGGCTTCGTGCTGCCGACCGTGAAGGCGTCGGTGTTGGCGGCATAGAACGGCGCATCGCCGATCAGCGGCAGCGCTTTCAGAATGCCGCCGCCCGTTTCCAGCAGTTGGGCGGTTTCATCGGAGATGACAATGCCGGGTGTCGTGCGCGCGGCCACATGGGCCCGTACCTGATCGGCCAAATGGTGCACGTTCACCACGGCGCGTGTGACTCCAGCAGATGCAAACTCATCCAACGGCCAATCCATCAGCGCTTTACCGCCGACCTTGATTAAAGGCTTGGGCACGGTGTCGGTGACGGGCCGCATGCGCGTGCCCAAGCCTGCCGCCAGCACCATGGCTGTGGTGATCCTGCTCACGCGGGCACCACGCGCAAATCCGGCGGTACATATGTATCGAACCAGCGCTTCAAGTCGGCCAGGGCCGGTTCCCGCAGGCATTGGTCCATGTAGCGCCACAGGCGCGGTATATGGACAAGGTAGTGGGGCTTGCTGTCACGCAGCTTTAACCGGGCGAACGTACCGATCACGCGCACGTGGCGCTGGGCGGCCATGACCGCCCACGACAAGTCAAACGTATCGCCGCTCAAGGCCGGAAAAGCGGCGCGGTAGCGTGCTTTCATTTTCGCGACCAAAGCCGTGTCGATATCGCGCCGCGCGTCTTCCAGCAGCGACATGAGGTCGTACGTCACGGGCCCGGTCACAGCGTCCTGGAAATCGAGAATGCCGCAGGCTTTCATGCCCTCGCGCTGGAACAGGCCCAAAAGATTGTCGACGTGGTAGTCGAACAGCACCAGCGATGTCGGCGCGCCCCAGGCTTTGGGCAGAATTCCGCGCCAGATGGCCTCGAACTCAGCCTGAGCAGACACGGGCAGGGCGGGTGCGTTCACCAGCGGGCGGTACCAGACGTTGACGCGGTTTACCTCTTCCAGCAGGCGCTCTTGGCCATAAGCTTTCACACCCTCGGGGATCACGCGCGCTTCCGGCACGCGGTGCAAGGCGATCAGCGCGTCGATAGCGAGCGCATAGAGTTGCTCCTCGTCGTGGCCGCGCGCGAGCAGGCGCGTATAAGTATCGTCGCCCAGGTCTTCCAGCAGCAGCAGCCCGGCCGCATGGTCCTCGGCCCAAATGGCCGGCACCGAAAAGCCCAGGGCATGAAGGTGTTTGGCGATGCGAACGAAAGGGCGCACGTCTTCCTGCGGCGGCGGCGCATCCATCAGCACGGCACGGCCCTTGGGCCCTTCCAGGCGGTCGTATTTGCGGAAACTCGCATCGCCCGCCAGCCGCCAGCGTTTGGCGTCGCCCCAGCCGCAGTTGTGCAGGAAAGTCTGAATGGCAGCGTCGCGGGACATTACTTACTCAAATTCGGGATCAACGGGGCCAGACGGGTCTGCCAGCGCGCATCGCCTTCAAGGCTGATGGCGCGTTCAGAGCCCGCGAACGTGAAGGACATAGCCAATCGCGCGGCCGGAAGCAAAGCGCCCAGGCGTTCGGGCCACTCGATCAGACAGATCGCCGATGCAAAGGCTTCATCCAGGCCCAGTTCCTCCGCGTCGCCGGGTTTGGCGAGGCGGTAGAGGTCGCAGTGCCAGATTTTGCCTTTGGGGGTGTCGTAAGTCTGTACCAGTGTAAACGTCGGGCTGGGCACGTCCTCGTCCGTGCCGGTCAGCGTCTGCACGAAGCCACGCGCGAAGGTGGTCTTGCCTGTACCCAGCGCGCCCGACAAAGCAAAAATATCGCCGGGTACGGCGATGCCGGCCAGGGCCGCGGCCACGCGCTCGGTGTCGGCCACGGTGGGCACGGCGATGCGGGCGATGAGCGTCATGCCTTGATATCACCCACAGGCAAGGTCCAAGTCAGGGTTGTCTGGTCACCCGCAATATTTTCAATCAGCTTGTCGTCGTGGGGCCCGGCCATTTTCCGGCAGAACTCGGTGGCGATGCGCGCGGCCACCACGTCCCGCAAGCTCTCGCCCTGGAAGGCGATGATAAAGGCGATGGTTTTTCCGCGCCGCTCGACCGTCAGGCCGACCTTGCCGCGCGCGCAGTCGATGGCCGCACCCAGCAGCAGAAACAGTGCCAGTTTCAACCGCGAGCCGTCGGCGACAATCCATCCCGCATCCGTCGTCCCGGCGGTCGATAAATCCAATCCGCGCAGCTTGGCGTTAGGCGTGAGCAGGCGCGTCACCCGGCCCACCAGCTCGGCCACGTCCACCGCATCCAGCCGGATGGAATGGCTGCTGGGGTTGAAGCCCGTGAGATCCTCGGCGTCAGCCACCGTGTCGGATAAAGACCGCGCGAGGCCGCCCAGGCCCTGTTCCTTGCCCTTCGCCGCCGCAAGAGTGCTGAGGCGAGAGAGGTCGTTGCTGAGGGCGGTGAACACGCGTGCAGCGATATCGGACTTTAAACGCTCGCTTGTCGCAACACTTTCGGCGCGGGCGCGCAAGTTCTGCACGGCGCGTTCGGGTGCGGAAACATCGTTGTAGCAGAACAGCACGCCGCCATCGGGCAGCGGCACGGCCACGAACTCCATGACCGAGCCCTTGGAACGCACCACGCGGCCCTGCTGGGTGGTGCGCTGCTGGTCGGCATCCAAGGCCGCCAGCAACGTCGCGCGGTGGCGCGCGAAAACGGTTTCGTCGTCAAAGAGATCCTTGAACGCATCCACTACGTTCGTCAGCGCGGGGCTTTCGGCCAAGGCGGCGGCGTTCAGTTCCCACATCTCGGCGAAGGCGGGGTTGGCCAGCCGCAAACGCCCGTCGGCGCCGAACACCGCCACGGCTTCCTGCAGGTTGTCGATGGTCTCGCGCTGCACGGCGATCAGGGTGTTGTACGACCGCTCTAGGGCCAGCTTGTCGGTGACGTCCTCGTAGGTCATTAACAGCCCGCCCATGGGGTGCGGCGAGGTGGTGCGGCGTAACGTGCCCCCGTCGGGCAGGTGCAGCACGTCTTCCAAGGGTTCCAAGAGCGAGTTGAAGCGGGCCAGTTCCTTGTCCTTGAAGGCGGGGAAATCGGCCACTTCCGGCAGGCGGCGCTGGCTGCGCATGGCGTCCAGTACCGCGCCGTAGCCGGGGGCCTCGTTCAGCCAGGCCGCATCCAGCGTCCACAGTTTTGCGAATGCCGCGTTGTGAAACGCCAGCCGCGTGTCGGGCCCGAACACGGCAATCGCCGTGCCCAATCGTTCCAACACATCGGCCTGGGCAGCGGCTTCGCGCTTCAGGCGCGTTTCCAGTTCCTCCTGCCGCGTGACGTCATAGGCCATGCCCGCCGTCAGCCGCCCCGTACCGTCGGACAATAAGGGCGCTTGCGCCTTGCCGCTCATGGGCTCGGCGGTGGCGTCATTCGTTCGGCCGTCCTTGGCCCGCTCTTGCTTGGACCGCATGGGGGCCTCGGTCACTTCCATCAGGCGGCGGCTGCCGTCCAGCACCATGTGGAACGGGCTTTTGCGGATTTCACCGGCCGCGCGGGCGGCGGCGGCCAGCGCACGCGCCTCGCGCACGGTCACGCGCGGCGCGATCTCGCGGCCCCGGGCCACCACGTCGGCGGCGTTGCGACCGTCCACCGCCAGCACATAGGCCATATTGCAGTAGATCAGCGACAGATCGTCGTCACGCACCCACACCGGCACGTCGATGCTGTCCAGCGCCACCTTCATCAGCGCCGCCTCGCGCTTGAGCGACGAGGTTTCCTCGGTCAGCGCCTCCACGGCGGCGGCACTTTCGGTGATGTCGCTCATCCACACCACGTCGGCCAGGGTTTCGCCGTCCTCGCCCACGGCGCGCAAGCCCCGGGCATCGATGCGCCGGTTGCTGGCCGTGTGCACCAGACCCAGCCGGAAGCCGTTGCCGGTCTCTTTCAGGCGCGCGACGGACTCGCGCAGCATGTCCTGCGACACGGCGTCGAAACCTTCCAGCACGTCGGCAAAATTCGCATCGCGTCCGCGCAAAAGGTCCAGCAGCACGGCCAGCCGGCGCGAGCACTGCTCCTCGGCCTCGGTGCTGCCGCGCTTGTGAAACCAGGCGATATAGCCTTCGGGCGCGGTGTCGAGCGCGGCGGCGAAGGTGTCGCGATTTCGTAAGGCGGCATCGCGCGCGTTCTCGGCCCGCTTCCAGTGCTGGAACTGCCGCCACAGCACCATCGCCACGGTCGGCACCAGGACGATAATGGCGATCAGGCCGGCGATCAGCGGAAGGTTGACATCATCCATGGGGCCAGCGGGCGCGCCTTCTTAAGTGCGCATCTCATGCGAAACGGGCCGCCGGGGAATGCCCCAGCGGCCCGTCCAAGGTGGCCGTGATCGCCGCTAAGATCAAGAATCTTCTCAGAGATTCCCGATTCTAGAGATGATTAATAGCGATAGGTCTCGGGCTTGAAGGGGCCCTGCTGCTGCACGCCGATGTAGCTGGCCTGCTTGGGCGACAGCTTGGTCAGCTTGGCGCCGACCTTGGCCAGGTGCAGTTCCGCGACCTTTTCGTCGAGGTTCTTGGGCAGCACGTAGACTTGGTTCTTGTACTTGGCGCCGTTGGTCCACAGTTCGATCTGCGCCAGGGTCTGGTTCGAGAACGACGCGCTCATGACGAAGCTGGGGTGGCCCGTGGCGCAGCCCAGGTTGACCAGGCGGCCTTCGGCCAGCAGCAGAATGCGCTTGCCGTCGGGGAACTCAATTTCGTCCACCTGCGGCTTGACGTTGTGCCATTTGAAATTGCGCAGGCCCTCGACCTGAATCTCGGTATCGAAGTGCCCGATGTTGCACACGATGGCGCGGTCTTTCATCTTGCGCATGTGGTCGACCGTGATCACATCGAGATTGCCCGTCGCCGTCACGAAAATGTCGGCCAGGGGGGCCGTGTCTTCCATGGTGGCGACCTGGTAGCCTTCCATGGCGGCTTGCAGCGCGCAGATGGGGTCCACTTCGGTCACGATCACGCGGCAGCCGGCCTGGCGCAACGAAGCAGCCGAGCCCTTGCCGACGTCGCCGAAGCCGTTCACGACCGCGACCTTGCCGGCCATCATCACGTCGGTGGCGCGGCGGATGGAATCCACCAAGCTTTCGCGGCAGCCATAGACGTTGTCGAATTTGGATTTGGTGACGCTATCGTTCACGTTGATGGCGGGGAAGGGCAGCTTGCCGTCCTTGGCCATCTGGTACAAACGATGCACGCCGGTGGTGGTTTCTTCCGACACGCCTTTGATGCCCGCCAGCGTCTTGGAATACCAGCCGGGCTGCGTCTTGATGCGCTTGGCGATGGCGGCGAACAGAATGGTTTCTTCTTCGTTGCCGGGTTTTGCAATTACCGAGGCATCCTTCTCGGCCTGCGCGCCCAAGACCAGCAGCAGCGTGGCGTCGCCGCCGTCATCGAGGATCATGTTGGCGCTGCCGCCGTCGGACCACTCGAAAATCTTGTGGGTGTAATCCCAGTACTCTTCCAGACTCTCTCCTTTCACGGCGAACACCGGCGTGCCGGCCTTGGCGATGGCGGCGGCGGCGTGGTCTTGCGTCGAGAAGATGTTGCACGAGGCCCAGCGCACGTCTGCCCCCAGGTGCTTCAAGGTCTCGATCAGCACGGCCGTCTGGATGGTCATGTGCAGCGAGCCGGCGATGCGGGCTCCTTTTAGCGGCTGCTTGGGGCCGTACTCTTTGCGGATGGCCATCAGGCCCGGCATTTCCGTTTCGGCGATGGTCAGTTCCTTGCGGCCCCAATCGGCCAGGGCCAGGTCTTTTACTTTGTAGTCGTCGAAAGGCATTGCGGACTCCAGAAGACAGAAAATGAGGGGGCGGATAATGGTGGAAAAGGTGGGGGCGTATACCAAGCCAAGCCCTTTGGCGCAATGCGCCGGGGGCAGCTTGGCTGATAACTTGGCTGTAAGCCTTTGGTTTAGCCGGACAACTCGGCCACCAGGTCTTTCAAGCGGTGGGGGTCGGATTCCGAGGTA